>CAUJIL010000268.1 GCA_963204845.1 Pseudomonadota bacterium
ATGAACACGGAGCGGATCAGCAAGGCCAGATAGTGTTCCATCACGCAATCACCTGTGCCCGGGTCTGCGGGGCGATACGGTACGCGGGCGCCTCGACCTGGTGCCTCTTCCAGGTACGCAACAGCCAGATGAACATGCCGATGATGAAGAACGCGCTCGGCGGCAGCAGCAGCAGGCCGTTCGCCTGGTACCAGCCGCCGTTGTTGACCGTCTGCAGCACCGGGATGCCGAACAGCGAGCCGCTGCCGAACAGCTCGCGCACCGTTCCCACCGCCATCAGCATCGCGCTGTAGCCCAGCCCGTTGCCGATGCCGTCGATGAAGCTCGGGATCGGCGGGTTCTGCATCGCGAAGGCCTCGGCGCGGCCCATCACGATGCAGTTGGTGATGATCAACCCCACGAACACCGACAACTGCTTCGAGATCGAGTACGCCACCGCCTGCAGGATCTGGTCGACCACGATCACCAGCGAGGAGATCACGATCATCTGCACGATCATGCGGATGCTCGACGGCGTGTGGTTGCGCAGCAACGAGATCAGCAGGTTCGAGAACGCGGTGACCAGCGTCAGCGCGATCGACATCACGAAGGCCGTCTTCAGGCTGGACGTCACCGCGAGCGCCGAGCAGATCCCCAGGATCTGCACCGCGATCGGGTTGTTGCTGAAGATCGGCGTTACCAGAACTTCCTTGAGCTTGGACATCAGGCCTGCCCTCCACGAATCCTGCCCAGATAGGGTCCGAAACCACGCTCACCGAGCCAGAAGCGCAGCATGGCCTGCACGCCCTTGCTGGTCAGCGTCGCACCCGAGAGTCCGTCGACCTTGTGCACGGCCTCGGGCGAGTCGGTGTTCACCGTGCCCTTGATCACCGAGATCGCGACCGCGCCGTTCTCGTCGAAGACCTGCTTGCCGGGCCACAGCGCCTTCCATTTCGGGTTGTCGACCTCGCCGCCCAGCCCCGGAGTTTCCTTCTGGTCGTAGTACGCGAGCCCGACCACGGTGGTCGCGTCACCCTCCAGTACCAGAAATCCGTACAGCGTGCTCCACAGGCCGTAACCGCGGATCGGCAGCACGATCTTCTTCAGCTGGCCGTCTTCCTCGAGCAGGTAGACCTGCGCAATCTTCTCGCGGCGCTTGATGCTCGCGATGTCCTGCTCGACCGGCAGCGCGTCGGAGAGTTTCGCGTCCTTGGCGGCCTTGATCTGGTCGTAGCGCTGGGGGTCGAGTTCGGGCCGCTCACCCAGCGTCTGCTCGTCGAGATACTCGCCACTGTCGAGGTCCACCATGCGGACCTGGAAGCGCTGGAACTCCCGGTCGATCCCGGCGGCATCCTGTGCACCGGCCGGCAGCATGCCGGCGGCCGAGAGGATGTTCTTCTTGCGGTCGAGCTGCTTGTTCGCGGTCTGCACCGGCTTCAGCGACACCGCCGAACCGGCGACGATCACCGAACACACGATACAGAGCAGGAACGCGACCAGCAGGGTCTGGCCGGTGGTTTCCTTCTTAGCCGTTGACATGGCGCGCCAGCCTCCGCTTGATGTTCGCCCGCATCACGATGTTGTCGATCAGCGGTGCAAAGATGTTGGCGAACAGGATCGCGAGCATCATCCCTTCCGGGTAGGCGGGATTCACCACGCGGATCAGCATCACCATCACGCCGATCAGGATTCCGAACGCGAGCTTGCCGGTGTCGGTCATCGAGGCGGAGACCGGGTCGGTGGCCATGAACACCGTGCCAAAGGCCCAGCCGCCGATCACGAAGTGCCAGTAGAACGGGACACCGAACATCGCGTTGGTGTCCGATCCCACGGCGTTGAACAGCAGGCCGAGCGCGATCGTGCCGATAGTGACGCCGAGCATGATCCGCCACGAGGCGATGCCGGTCCAAAGCAATATCGCCGCGCCGATCAGGATCGCCGCGGTCGAGACCTCGCCGATGCTGCCCGCCTTCTGGCCGATGAACGCCTGCAGCCAGCTCATCTGCGCGGTGATCGCCTCGATGCCGCCGGATGCGCCGAGTGCGAGCGCGGTCGCACCGCTGAAACCATCGACTGCGCCCGAACTCGCACCGCTGTAGCCGTCCACCACCGACCAGTCGAACGCGGTCCACACCGTGTCGCCGGAGATCTGCGCCGGATACGCGAAGAACAGGAAGGCGCGCCCGACCAGCGCCGGATTGAGGAAGTTCTTGCCGGTGCCGCCGAACACTTCCTTGCCGATCACCACACCGAAGCTGATGCCGAGCGCGACCTGCCACAGGGGGATGGCCGGCGGCACGATCAGCGCGAACAGGATCGAGGTCACGAAGAAGCCTTCGTTGACCTCGTGCCCGCGCACCGACGCGAACAGGATCTCCCACGCGATGCCGACCACGAAGGTCACGATGTAGATCGGCAGGAAATAGCAGGCGCCGTGCCAGAAGCAGTCCCAGATGCTGTTCGGGTCGTAGCCGGCCGCCAGCCCGATCAGCCAGCCGTGCCAGTCGGTCTTCTGCGCTACCCCCATGGCCTCCATCATCGTGTTGGCCTGGAAGCCGATGTTGTACATGCCGTAGAACATCGCCGGGAACACGGCCAGCCAGACGGTGATCATGACCCGCTTCAGGTCGATGCCGTCGCGCACGTGGGCGTGCGAGCGGGTCACGCTCGCGGGCGAGTAGAAGAAGGTGTCGATCGCCTCGTAGAGCGGATAGAACGCGTGGTAGCGCCCGCCTTTCTCGAAATGCGGCTCGACGGCGTCGAGCATTCGCCGCAGCGCTTTCATGTCAGGCCTCCGATTCGATGCGCGTCAGGTTGTCCCGCAGGATGGGACCGAATTCGTACTTGCCGGGACACACGTAGCTGCACAGCGCCAGATCCTCCTCGTCGAGTTCGAGCGCGCCCAGTTGCACCGCGGTCTCCACGTCGCCGACGATCAGCGATTTCAGCAGCGGCGTGGCCAGGATGTCGAGCGGCATCACCTTCTCGTAGGCGCCGATCGGCACGATCGCGCGCGGGCTGCCGTTGGTCGAGGTGTCCATCGCGAAGCGCTTGCCGCCGAACAGCCGCGACAGGTAGATGCCCATCACCGAGTGGCGGTCGGTGCCCGGCGACATCCAGCCCAGGAACCGCCGTTCACGCCCTTCGGGCAGCACGGTGACCTGCGTGTGGTAACGACCGAGGAAAGCCAGCGCGCCGCTGGCGCGACGGCCGCCCAGCACGGAGCCGCTGACGATGCGCTGTTCGCCGGATTGCAGTTCGCCGGCACACAGCTCGTCGGTGCTCGCGCCGAGCACGGTACGCAGCAGCCGCGGCGTGCGCACCCCCGGACCACCCAGCGCGACGATGCGCTCGCTGTCCAGGCGCCCGCTGGTGAACAGGCGCCCGATCGCCGCCACGTCCTGGCAACCGATCGTCCACACCGTCTTGTGCTCGTGGACCGGGTCGAGGAAGTGGATGTGTGTCCCCGCGAGTCCGGCCGGATGCGGCCCGCCGAACTCCTCGTGCACCACGCGCGCGCCGTCCACCCGCGGGTTCGCGGCTCCGGCACGTCCGATCAGGTACACCTTGCCGTCGGTCAGCGCGCCAAGCAGTTGCACGCCGTGGCGGAAATCGTCGAGCCGGTCCGCAAGCACCACCAGCGGATCGGCGGCGAGCGGCTGGGTGTCGATCACGCTGACGAAGATCGCGTGCGGCACGCTGTCCGGCGCCGGCACCCTGCTGTACGGACGGGTGCGTAGCGCGGTCCACAGCCCGCTGGCGGTGAGGTTGTCCCGCACCTGCGCACGGCTCAGCGAACCCAGCGTCGACGCATCGTAGCGCGCGAACTCGCGCGCCTCCTCACCGTCGGCCTCGATCACCACCGACAACAACACGCGCTTCGCACCGCGGTTGATCGCCGCAACGCGGCCGGCCACCGGCGCGGTGAAGTGCACGCCCTCGGTCTTGCGGTCCGAGAACAGCGTCTGCCCGCGGGCAACGCGGTCCCCGACCTGCACCGCCATGGTCGGCTTCACGCCGTGGTAATCGGGGCCGAGCACGGCGACGGTGCGCACGCGCGGTCCGTCGTGAACGCGCTGTTCCGGTTGCCCGGCAATCGGCAAATCCAGTCCTCGACGAATCGATATCATGCTCTTCCCGCCAAGTCGTGATCAGGAAGCCGCCCCCGCGCGAAGGCAGGGCCGGCAGAGGTCGGATCTCACTCGCTGCGCGGCCAGCTCCAGGCGACGTCCGCCGTCTCCGGGTAGACCGCGTAATGCACGCCGGCGACGTGTTCGAGCACGCGATACACCTGGCAGGCGTATCCGAACTCGTTGTCGTACCAGAGGTAGAGAATCGCGCTGTTGCCCTGCACGATCGTCGCCTGCGCATCGAGGATGCACGCCGCGCGCGAGCCGACGAAGTCCGAGGACACGACCTCCGGCGACGCCGTGTAGTCGATCTGACGGTTCAGCGCCGAATGCAGCGAAGCCCAGCGCATGAACTCGTTGACCTCCTCGACCGTGGCGGGACGCGACAGCGTGAGGTGCAGGATCGCCATCGAGACGTCGGGCACCGGCACGCGGATCGCGTTGCCGGTCAGTTTGCCGGCCAGCGACGGCAGCACCTTCGCAACCGCGCTCGCGGCGCCGGTCTCGGTGAGCACCATGTTGAGCGGGGCGCTGCGCCCGCGACGGTTCTTCTTGTGGAAGTTGTCGATCAGGTTCTGGTCGTTCGTGTACGCGTGCACCGTCTCGACGTGGCCCGACACGATGCCGAACTGCTCGTCCATCGCCTTCAGCGCCGGCACGATCCCGTTGGTCGTGCACGAGGCGGCCGTGACGATGCGGTCTTCGGGTGCGATCTGGTCGTGGTTGACGCCGTAGACGATGTTCTTCAGCGAACCCTTGCCCGGCGCCGTCAGGATCACCTTCGAGACACCCTTGGCCTGCAGATGGCGCGACAGCCCGGCCTCGTCACGCCACTTGCCGGTGTTGTCGATCACGATCGCGTTGTCGATGCCGTGGGCCGTGTAGTCGACGTTTTCCGGCGCATCGGCGTAGATCAGCTTGATCTCGTTGCCGTTGGCGATGAACGCGTTGCGTTCCTCGTCGACGCGGATCGTGCCCTTGAAGGACCCGTGGATCGAGTCCCGGCGCAGCAGTGCAGCGCGCTTGACCAGGTCATCGTCGCTGGAGCGGCGCACCACCACCGCGCGCAGGCGCAGCACGTCGCCGCCACCGGTCTTCTCGATCAGCAGCCGCGCCATCAGGCGCCCGATGCGCCCGAAGCCGTACAGCACCACGTCACGCGGGGTGTCGAGCGGCTTCGCGGTGCTGCCGATCAACCCCTGCAGTTCCTTGCGCAGGAAAGCCTCGGCCGAGACTCCCGCGTCGCGCGGCCCCGCCATGTAGGCGACCGTGAGACGGCCGATGTCGACGTGGCCGGTGCCGAGTTCCAGGCGCCCGAGCGCCTCGACCAGCGGCCAGGTATCGAATTCGGAGAGTTCGTTCTGCTCCACCTGGCGCACGAAGCGGTGCACCTTCATGATCTCGAGCACGGACTGCGCGACCAGCGAGCGCCCGTAGATGAATACCTTGAGGTTGCGTTCGCGGTAGAGCTTGCCGACGATGGGGATCATCCCCTCGGCGAGCGCCTCGCGCTGTTTCCAGTCCGTGAAATAGTCAGCGGGTTTGGGTCGCTTGCGCAGGGACATGCGGTGGCCTCGATTGCTGCAAAACCGGGGCATTCGACCGATCCTGGCCTTCTACGCCCCTTCGACGGCGGCGTATTATGGGCAGTCACCGCGAGCGCCGCAACCGCGACGCCCGCCTCTTTTTTGGTTTAATTGTCGCAGATCATCATGCTTTCTTTCCTGTCTCTTCCCGCCCTGCCGCGCGCCGGTGACCGCCTGCACTGGGGCGCACTGGTGCCCGGCGCCGACGCGCTGGCGCTGGCCGCCGTCGCGCGCGCGCGCCCCGCCACGCTGGTCGTGATCAGCGCCAGCAGCGCCGGAGCCGAGCGCATCGCCGACGACCTCGGTTTCTTCCTCGACGGACACGAGCGGGCCGTGCTGCGGCTCCCCGACTGGGAAACCCTGCCCTACGATCGCTTCTCGCCCCACCAGGACCTGGTGTCGGACCGGCTGCTGGCGCTGTCGCGCCTCGCGCGCGGCGAACCGGTGCTGCTGATCGTGCCGGTGGCCACGCTGATGCAGCGCATCGCGCCGGTCGCGCACGTGAGCGCTGCGACGCTCGCGCTGGCGCCCGGGCAGCGCCTGCGCATCGCGGCGCTGCGTGAAACGCTGCTCGGCGCCGGCTACCGCCTGGCGGAGAACGTCTACGAGCACGGCGAGTTCGCGGTCCGCGGCTCG
>CAUJIL010000269.1 GCA_963204845.1 Pseudomonadota bacterium
GCCCGAGCCCGGCGCGGCACGCGAGCGCACCCAGTTCGGCGCCGAGCGCGGCGCTCTCGCACGCGCCGTCGGCCAGCGTCGCCCCGGTCGCATCGAGCACGCGCCACTTGCAGCGCGTGTTGCCGATGTCGAGTTCGAGGATCACCCGGCCCGCCTCACGCTGACCTCGCCGCCGCTCAGCGCGCACAGGCCCCCGGCGGTGCGCAGGCGCAGCGCGCCGCTGGCATCGACGCCCTCGGCCGTGCCGGCCAGCGTGCCGCCGTCGCCGGCCGTGACCGTCACCGCCCGGCCCGCGAGCACGTCGAGGCGCTGCCAGTCCGCGCGCAGCGCCGCGAAACCCCGCGCGGCGAACTCGGGCAGCAGCGCGTAGCACGCCTCGATCAGGGCCGCGGCGAAGTCGTTGCGGCTCACCGCCCGGCCCGCGAGCGTTTCCAGGTCGGTCCAGGGCTGGTCGATCACGGCCGCCCCGGCACGCGGCATGCGCACGTTGACCCCGATGCCGATCACGGCGTCGACCGGACCCGCGAGCTCGCCTTCGAGTTCGATCAGGATCCCGCCGAGCTTGGCGCCGCCGGCGACCAGGTCGTTCGGCCACTTGAGCCCCACGCCTTCGATGCCGCAGGCGACCAGCGCGCGCACCGCCGCGACCCCGATGGCGAGGCTCAGCCCCTCGAGCGCGGCCACCCCGCGCTCGAAACGCCACGCGAGGCTGAGGTAGATATTGCTGCCGAACGGGCTGTTCCAGCGTCGCCCGCGCCGCCCGCGGCCGGCGGTCTGGCGCTCGGCCAGGCACACCACGCCGGGCCCGGCGGTGTGCGCGCGCAGCGCCTGCAGCAGCACGTCATTGGTCGAGCCGACCACGCCGCGCAGTTCCAGCCGCGGCAGCCGGGCGCGCGTCGGCGCACCCAGCGCGGCGAGGATGCGTTCGTGCTCCAGCAACTCGATGCCGCCGGCGAGCCGGTAGCCGCGACCGCTGCGCCGCTCCACGTCGAGCCCGAGTTCAGCGAGCCGGCCGATGCGTTTCCAGACCGCCGCGCGCGAAATGCCGAGCCGCGCGGCCAGCGATTCGCCGGAGTGGAAGCCCCCGTCGGCGAGCAGCGCGAGCAGCCCGTGGTCCTCCCCGGCAGGCGCCGTGCCGGCGGACGTCACGCGCGATGCCGGGCCGGTTTCAGTCACGGTAGCGACGCACCAGGTCGTGATAGGCGTCGATGCGCCGGTCGCGCAGGAACGGCCAGATGCGCCGCACGTCCTCGCTGCGCCCGCGGTCGATCGTCGCACGCAGCACGCACTCCTCGCGCTCGCCGGCGCGGGCGATGAACTCGCCCTGCGGCCCGGCGACGAAGCTGCTGCCCCAGAACTCGATGCCGGCGCCCTGACCCGACGGGTCCGCTTCGTGACCGATGCGGTTGGCCACCAGCACCGGGATGCCGTTGGCGACCGCGTGCCCGCGCTGCACCGTGATCCAGGCCTCGCGCTGGCGCTGGCGCTCGGCGTCGGTGTCGCGCGGATCCCAGCCGATGGCGGTCGGGTACAGCAGCAACTCGGCGCCGGCGAGCGCCATCAGGCGCGCCGCCTCGGGGTACCACTGGTCCCAGCACACCAGCACCCCGAGCCTGCCGACCGCGGTGTCGATCGGCGTGAAGCCGAGGTCGCCGGGCGTGAAATAGAACTTCTCGTAAAACGCCGGATCGTCGGGGATGTGCATCTTGCGATAGCGCCCGGCGATGGTGCCGTCGCTGTCGAACACCACCGCGGTGTTGTGATAGAGCCCCGGCGCACGCCGCTCGAACAGCGAGGCGACCAGCACCACGGCGCTCGTGCGCGCCAGCTCCGCCAGGCGCTCGCTGCTCGGCCCCGGGATCGGCTCGGCGCGGTCGAAGCAGGCAACGTCCTCGACCTGGCAGAAATACGGGCCGGTGTGCAGTTCCTGCAGCAACACCAGCCGTGCACCACTGGCCACGGCCTCGCGCACCAGCGCCGCCGAGCGCTCCAGGTTGGCAGCGCGGTCGTCGCCGCAGGCCTGCTGGATGCAGGCCACTTCCAGCGTGGAACTCATGCGGCGCTCCTGGGGTGGCGGAATTCGATGCTGCGCAGCCGATTATAGCGGCGCCATCACGCCGGCCGGCAATTGCATCGTCACGCAGTGCAGCGAGCCGTACTGGCGGATCAGCGCCAGGCAGTCGATCGCGACCACCGCGCGGCCCGGAAAGCACGCGCCCAGCGTGGCGAGCGCGCGCTGGTCGGCGCCGTCGCGGTAGGTGGGCACCAGCACCGCGCCGTTGATCACCAGGAAGTTCGCGTACGTCGCCGGCAGCCGGCGCCCGTCGTCACCGAAGCGGGCCGCCGGCCACGGCAGCGGGACCAGCCGGTAGGGCGCGCCGTGCGCGTCGCGTAACGCGTGCAGTTCGCGCTCCATCGCCTCGAGTCCGGCGAAGTGCGGGTCCGCGCGATCCTCGCAGCGCACGTAGGCGATGGTCGACGGGTCGCAGAAGCGCGCCAGGGTGTCGATGTGGCTGTCGGTGTCGTCGCCCTCGAGCGCGCCGTGTTCGAGCCACAGCACGCGCCGCAGGCCGAAGAACCCGCCGAGCCGCCGCTCGATGTCGGCCCGCGCGAGCGTCGGGTTGCGTCCCGGCGACAGCAGGCAGGCGGCGGTGGTCAGCAGCGTGCCGGCGCCGTCGGACTCGATCGCACCGCCCTCGAGCACGAAACCGATGCGCTCGCGCGGCGTGGCGCCGAAGGCACCGGCGCGGGCGAGTTCGGCGACGATACGGTCGTCGAGCGCCGCCTCGTACTTGCCACCCCAGCCGTTGAACACGAAATCGAGCAGCCGCGCCCGCCCGTGCTCGAACACGGTGATCGGCCCATGGTCGCGCGCCCAGGAATCGTTGGAGGCGACCGTGGCGAGCACGACGCGTTCCAGCGCCACGCCCGCCTGCCCCAGCAGCCGTTCGACGTGCGCGCGGTGGGTCGCGTCGCGCACGCCGACCAGCAGCCGCTCGCGGGCCGTGATCGCGCGCGCCAGCTCGACGTAGACGCCGTCGACCTCGGCCAGCCAGGGGCGCCAGTCGCCGCCGTCGTGGGGCCAGGTGAGCAACACACCGTCCTGCGGCTCCCACTCGGCGGGCAGGCGGCGCGACATCGCTGGGTCGGGTTCCATCGCGGTTCTCCAGGGAGGACTGGTCACACGCAGACGGGCGGCCGCTACGCGCGGCCGCGCAGTCTACTGCATCCCCGCGGCGTCGTCCCCCGGCGACCACGCGCGGGCGCTGCTGGCATAATCCGGGCATTGCCCCCCACCGGACCCACGGAATTGCCGAGCGCGACCTGCCCCGCGAGCCGACGCAACGGCACCCTCGCGCGCTGCCTGGCGCTGCTGCTGGCGCTGGCGCTGGCAGCGGGCGCCGACGCCGCAGACAAACTGAAGATCAGCGTGCGCGGGCTCGACAGCGAGGCGCGACGCAACGTGCTCGCGCACCTCGGCGAGGTCGACGAGCACCTTGCCCGCCAGGAGCCGCGGCTGCGACGCGTGGTGGAGCGTGCGCTGCACGCGGCGCTGCGTCCGCTCGGTTACTACGGCGCCACGTTCACGCTGGAGCGCGTGAACGCGACACTGCGCATCGCCGTGCAGCCCGGCGAGCGGGTGCGGTTCGCGGCGCCGCACATCGTGGTCGACGAGCCGGCGGCCTCGCTGGCCGGGGTCCGGCACCTGGTCCAGACCGCGCCGCTCGGCGCCGGCGAGCCGCTGTCGCACGCGCGCTTCGACGCCTTCCGCGAGGAACTGCTGCGTGCCTGCCGCCGCTACGGTTTCTTCGACGCGAGCTACCGCCGCTCGGAGCTGCGCATCGACCCGGCCGCCCTGAGCGCCGTCGCCGAACTCGAGCTCACCTGCGGAGCGCGCTACCGCTTCGGCGAGACCCGGATATCCGGCAGCCGGGTCGAGGATCGACTGCTGCGCGTGCTGGCACCGTTCACCGACGGCGACGCGTACGACAACGAGCTCGTCACCGAATTCGACCGCGCGCTGCGTGACACCGGTTATTTCCGCGAGATCGGCCTGCGCGTCGATCCGGGCGAGGACCAGCGGGTCGCCGTGACCGTGCTCGCCGAGGACATGAAGACCACGCGCTACGATGTGGGCGTCGGCTTCAGCACCGACTCCTCGCTGCGGCTGCGCTTCAACCGCGACACACCCCGGGTCAATTCGCGCGGGCACGCGCTGCGCATCGAATCGGAACTGTCCGACGTGCGCCAGACCGTCGAGGCCCTCTACCGCATGCCGCACCACCACCCGCTCGAGGACTACGTCGAGGTGGTGGCCGCCCTGCGTGGCAAGCAGGTGCAGGACACCGATACGCTGGTCTTCGGTAGCGGCCTGCGGCATGCGCTGCGACTGTTCGAGGACTGGTCGTACAGCTATGGCGCCACGCTGGAGCTGGAGCGTTACACGGCCGGCAGCGCGAGCCAGACCGACGTCGCGTACGTACTGCCCTCGACCAGCATCGCGCGCACGCGCATCGACCCCGGCATCGATCCGCTGCACGGGGCATCGTGGTTCGCCGCCCTCGATTTCAGCCACGCCACGCTGGGCTCGCCGACCGACTTCGTGCGCCTGCGCGGGCGCGGCAAGTGGCTGACCGCACTGTCGAACGACAACACCACCGTGCTGACCCGTCTCGAACTCGGCAGCACGTTCACCCGCGACTTTGCCGCGCTGCCGGCCTCGCTGCGTTTCGCGGCCGGCGGCGACAACAGTGTCCGCGGCTTCGATTTCGAATCGCTGGGTCCACGCGACGCCGGCGGCGAACTGAGCGGCGGCCGCTACCTCGCCGTCGGCAGCGTCGAGGTCTCGCACCGGGTGCGCCCGCGCTGGCGCGTCGCCGTGTTCACCGACGCGGGCAGTGCGTTCTATACCGGCCACGAGGAAGTCCACCAGAGCGTCGGGGCGGGCATCCGCTGGCTGTCACCGGTGGGGCAGATCCGCGTCGATCTGGCGGTTCCGGTCCACGACAGCCGGCACTCGGGCTTCCGCATCCACGTCAGCATGGGGCCGCCGCTGTGAGCCTGCGCGGCCTGTCGCTGTTCGCACTGCGCGTGCTGCTGTGGGGACTGACCGCACTTTTCGTGCTGGCCGCGGTGCTCGCGCTCAGCGAGCGTGCCACCGCCGTGGCGGCGCGCGCCCTTGGCGCGGTCGTCCCGGGGCTGCTGCTCGAGCACCGCGCCGGAAACCTGCTCGAGGCGCGTTTCGCGCGCATCGGCTGGCTGGGCGGTGCGGCCGCCGTGAGCGCCGCCGACGTGGCGTGGACGCTGGCACCGCACTGCCTGCTGCGCGACCGTGTGTGCTTCGCCAGCCTCACGCTGGCGCGTCTGGACATCGTGCTCGGCCCGGAGGACGAGACCGAATCGGGGCCCTTTGCGCTCGAACCGGTGCTGGCGCCGCTGCCGCTGACGATCACGCACGGCGCGATCGCCTCGCTCAGCGTGCGCCGCGGGAACGAGGAACTGCTCGCACTGGACGAAGTACGGATCGCCGGCAGCTTCGTCGACAGCCGCATCCGTCTCGAGCGGCTCACGGCGCGCATGGGTGAGTTCAGCGCCGAACTGAGCGCCGACATCGAGCTGCGCGCGCAGCTGCCGCTCCGCGCCGAGGGGCGGATCGACTGGGCGCGGCGCGAGCAGATCGACCTGCAGCTCGAGGGTGACCTCGCGCACCTCGGCTTCCGTCTCAGCGGCAGCGGCGAGTACGCGATCGATGCCGAGGGCTTCGCCGACCTGCTCGCCGGCGCACCCCGCATCGAGCTCAGCGCCTCCAGCCGCGAGGCGCTGCACCCACTGGCACAGGATCCGGCTGCGGCAGCGCTGCACGAGGCGCGGCTGCGCGTCTCGGGCAGCAGCGAGGAACTGCAGGCGCAGTTCGCGGCGCGCATCGAGGGCGAGCTGCTGGGCGCCGGGAGCCTCGAGGGGACCGCGAGCTGGGCCCCCGGGCAGGCGCGGATAAGCCGGCTCGAACTGAGCGGCGAGGCCGGCCGGCTGGCGCTCGACGCCGAGCTCGAGGGCGAGCGCTGGCAGGCGAGCGCGCAGGCGAACGACTTCTGTCCCCTCGCGTGGCGACCCGGGCTCGACTGCCGCCTGAGCGGCGCGGTGACCGCGGACGGCATCCTCGCCGGCGCCGCCTCGACCGTGGCGCTGCGCGCGGCGCTCGCGGGAGACGTGAACGGCCGCGACGCGCGCATCGACGCCACCGCGGAGCGCGCGGCCGACGGCGCCTGGCGGGTTGCCGCGCTCGAGATCGCGAACGGCGCCAACCGGCTGCGTGCCAGCGGCGACGTCGGCGCCACGCTGGCGATCGACGCGACGCTCGAGCTCGGCAACCTCGGCGACACGCTCGCCGGCGCCGGCGGCAACGGCCGCGCGACG
>CAUJIL010000270.1 GCA_963204845.1 Pseudomonadota bacterium
GCGAGCAGCGCCAACGCGATCGCGCGCCGCTGCCGGCGCGCGCCGCTCGCGGGTGGGGCGATCCGGTCGCTGTCCTGTGCGTGCATCCAAAGCCTCCGAGCGGTGGGGTCGGCAGGCTAGCGTGCGTGCGCGCCGCCGGTCAACGCGCCGCGTGGTGCGCCGTCGCGTGAGCGGGGCGCTCGGCGGCCAGGCGTTGCCAGGCGCGGCGCAGTTCGAAGCGCGTTGCGTGCGCGAGGTCGTCCAGGTGTGCACGCAGCCCGCGGTCGACACCGTGCAGGCGCGGCTGGGCGAGCTGGCGTTCGATGCGTCGGGCCAGCCACAGCAGTTCCTGCGCGGTGAGGCGGACCTCGTGCAGTGCCACCGCATCCTCGCCGAGGCCGTCGGCAAAATGCGGCGCGTAATCCGGCACCCCGAGCCCCGAGGCATCGCTGACGGCGACGAACTGCTCGATCAGGCGCTGCAGCGGGGCGGTAGGCGCCGGGTCGGCCTCGTCTGCACCGGCGGCCAAGGCGGGCAGCAGTCCGGCCAGCGCGGTGAAGCGCTCGCGCAGCACCGTCAGCGAGCGATTGGTGTCGAGCAGCAGCAGGAGCGGCAGCCGGGGCGCGGCGGGGTTTTCGGGCGGCTGCGTGCGGCGCAGCACGCGGCTCGCGGCGCGGTAGTTCGCCTCGCCGTACACGCTGCGGTTGACGCGCAGGTAATGCACGCAATCGGCCAGCGTGCCGGCGCCCGGCGGTGGGTTCTCGAAGCGCAGCGCGTGCACCATGTCGGCGAGAGCGAGCAGCCGTGCGAGCGGGTCGATCGCCTCGCGCTCGAGCCCGAGCGGTCCGCCCGTGCCGTCGGCGCGCTCGTGATGCTGCGCGACGATGCGCCCGATGCGTTCCGGTGCACTGGCGTGCGCGCCGGCGATGGTCGCGCCGATCGCGGCGTGGGCAACGATCCGCTGCCAGTCGGTCTCGTCGACTTCGTCCGTACGTGTCGCGAGTGCGGGGTCGATGTGCAGCAGGCCGAGGTCGTGCAGCAGTCCGGACTCGAACAGCAGGCGGCAGTCCGCCTCCGGCAGTTCGCGCTGGTGGCCCAGTTCGGCGGCCAGGAAGGCGGCGAACAGCGCACGGTGGAACACCCGTGGCAGCACCAGCTCCAGCACGCTGAGCTTCTGCAGCGCCTCGGCCTGCAAGGCCGTGCCGGTGCACAGCGCGTCGAGGCGCGCGGTGCAGCCGTCGTCGGTGGCGAGCGCGCGCAGGTCCGGCGCTCCGGTGAACAACGCGTCGAGACGCGCGCGCAAACCTCGCTCATCGAGGGGCTGGCGCATCGCGAACGCCTCGTCCACCGGGCGTGCGAGCCGGTGCCCGCGCATGCGTTCGAACGCGACGTGCCCGAGCGGGGTGTCACGACGCAGCAGCAGCACGCCGAACTCGTTGCACACGTCGCCATGGGCGACGACCAGCCGGCGCGCGGCGCTGATGGCGGTCAGGTGTTCGAGGTAACGGTCGCAGTCGCGTACCGAGAAAACCCCGGGCGGCGTGCCCCGAGTGGTCTCGCTCAATCGCCCTTGCCTAGGCAGCGCTGGTAGGCAGCCACCGCGGCGTCGATGCCGAGGTGCAGCGCATCGACCGTGAACGCGTGTCCGATCGAGACCTCGAGCAGTCCCGGCACCGCTTCGGCATAGGCGCGCAGGTTGTGCAGGTTGAGGTCGTGGCCGGCGTTCAGGCCGAGCCCGGCGTCGCGCGCCGCGCGGGCGGCCTCGACGTGCGGGCGCAGGATCGTCGCGTGGTTGGTCCCGGCCGCGAACGCCGCCGCGTAGGGGCCGGTGTAGAGCTCGACCCGGTCCGCGCCGCAGTCCGCGGCGAGGCGGATCTGCTGCGGGTCGGGATCCATGAACAGGCTCACGCGGATGCCCAGCGCGCTGAGTTCCGCGATCAAAGGCCGGAGCCGCCCGCCGTCGCGGCGCAGATCGAAACCATGGTCCGAGGTGAGTTGCGCGTCGCTGTCGGGCACCAGCGTACACTGCGCCGGCCGCACCGCGCGCACCAGTTCCATGAAGCCGGGATAGTCGGCGACGTCGGCGCGCTGGCCCGGGGCCGGGCCGGCGAAGGGATTGCCCTCGACGTTCAGTTCGACGCTGAGCATCGCGGCCAGCGCCGGCACGTCGGCGGCGCGGATGTGGCGCTGGTCGGGGCGCGGGTGGACCGTGATGCCGTCGGCGCCGGCGGCTACGCACAGCGCCGCGTGCGCGGTCACGCTGGGGTAGTCGCCGCTGCGCGAGTTGCGGATCAGCGCGATCTTGTTGAGGTTGATCGAGAGCGCGACGCTCATTCGACGCGACGCACCGCTTCGATCACGATCGGGTTGACCGGCACGTCGTCGTACGCACCCACGGTCTGCGTGCCGACCAGCGAGATGCCGTCGATCACGTCCATGCCCTCGACGACGCGCCCGAACACCGTGTAGCCGGGCTGGCGCGTGACGTAGTTGAAGTCGAGCGTGAGGTTCGCGCGCACGTTCACGAAGAACTGCGCGGTCGCGCTGTCGGGGTCCGCGGTTCGCGCCATCGCGAGCGTGCCGCGCTCGTTGTGCAGGTGGTTGTGCGATTCGTTCTTCACCGGCTCGCCGGCGGGCTTCTGCTCGAGCGTCGGCGTGAACCCGCCGCCCTGGATCATGAAGTTCGGGATCACGCGATGGAACACGGTGCCCGCGTAGAAGCCGCTGTCGACGTAGGAGAGGAAGTTGGCGACCGTCGCCGGTGCGTCCTCCGGGAACAGTTCGACCGTGAAGCTGCCCGCGTTGGTGCGGATCTCGACGCGCGGGTTGGCGCTGGCGTCGGTACGCGCCGCGACCGGGTGGAACAGCAGCGCCGCGTAGACCACGGCGAACAGCGCGAGCAATCGTCTCATCGTCCAGATTTCCTGCCGATACTGCGGGTGGGCGGGGGCACGGCGTTCAGCTCCATTCCGAGCGGCGGCGTCGCTGCGGGAACAACCGCGGCAGCAGCAGCGTCAGCAGGCCGCCGATGCCGGTGGCCCACACGCCGTTGATGAACCATTTCTGCCAGCTGCCGTCGCGCAGGCGCTGGTTCTCGGCTTCCAGCACCCCGATGCGGTTCTTCATTTCCTCGAGCTGCCGTCCCAGCTCGCGGTTGCTGGCGTCGAGTTGCTGCGCGGAGCCGGAGACCTTCTTCAGCTCGGCCAGTTCGGCAAGCAGCGCGTCGCGCGCAGCCGTGGTCTCGTCGAGCTGCTTGTGCGCCTGCTCGATGGCTGTCGACAGCGGTACGCTGCCGTCCTCTGGCTGCCCGAGCTGGCGCAGCGCGTTCAGCACCTGGTAGCGGGGGCCGGGCTCGCGCCGCAGGTAGCGCGCCGGGATCCAGCCTTCGGCGCCGTCCTCGGTGCGCACCAGCGACCAGCCGGTCTCGCTGCGCTCGCCGAGCACCGTGACCGGCGTCCCGCTCGGCACGCCGGCACGCACCGCCGTTGCCTCGGCGAAGGCGTCGGCGCGCAGCGGCACGCTGCGCGTGTCCTCGACGTAGCGGCGCTCCTGGGCGGTCACGGACAGGCTGATGAGGCTGCCCAGCAATGCCGCGGCGGTGAGTCTGAACAACATGGGCTAGCTCGGGAGGTGGATTCAGTTCGATCGATAACGCATTAATCTAGTTGTGATTTGTAGGGTGTCAAATCGGGTGCCGACAATCAGGGCAGGACCTTCCGGAATGGCTTCACGCGCACGCTGGCATAGACGCCGGCGTGCACGTAGGGGTCGTCCGCAGCCCACGCCTCGGCGCTGGCCAGATCGTCGAAGCGCGCCACGACCAGGCTGCCACTGAAACCAGCCGCGCCGGGGTCCTCGCAGTCGATCGCCGGGTGCGGTCCGGCCAGAAGCAGCCGTCCCTCGGCGCGCAGCGCCTGCAGCCGGGCCAGATGCGCGGGCCGCGCCGCCAGGCGTTTCGCCAGCGAGTCCGGCGCGTCCTCGGCGATGATCGCATAACACAGCATCGACGGGCTCCTCGCCAGCGGCTTCAGGGAGTTCCGGCCGGCGGTTCGCCGTCCTTCAGATAGGGCATCAGCAGCACGACGGTCGCCGCCGTGACCAGCAGCGTGAAGCCGATCGAACTGTAGAGCTTGTAGCTTACCCAGGTCGCCTCGCTGAAACGGTAGGCGACGAACAGGTTGAGTGCCCCGACCACCGTGAAGTTCGCCACCCACAGCGTGTCGAGCCGGCGCCAGCCCTCGGCCGGCAGCTGCAGCTGGCCGCCGAGCGCGCGCTCCATCACGGTGCGGCCGCTCCAGGCGCGCGTGACCAGGAACCCGACCGCCAGCGCCCAGTTGAAGATGGTCGGCTTCCACTGGATGAAGAGTTCGTTGCGCAACGCCAGGGTAGCGCCGCCGAAGGCGCAGACCACGGCGGTGAGCAGCAGCAACCTCCGTTCCACGTGCCCGGTCAGCAGTCGCGTGAGTAGCAGCTGCGCCAGGGTGGCGATCATCAGCACCGCGGTCGCCGAATAGATGCCGTCGACGCGGTACTCCCAGCCGCCGACGGCGAGCGTGCGCCCGTCGAGCTGGTAGACGACGAAGAACAGGATGACGGGAATCAGTTCCGCGAGTTGTTTCATGATGGGAGCGATGGACTGTCTGGAGCGGGCTCGGGGGGGCGCGCGGGTCGTGCATTGAACCCCAGGCGGCCGTTTGCGGGTATTCTAGAGCCTGCAGCGCCAGGCCGCGAGGCGTGCGACGGGGGTTTCGCACGTCGGGGTCTGGCAGGACGGCCGCCCCGGCTTCACTGCAACGGCACAGGTATTCGAAGACGCAATGCTGGTCGACCTGCATACCCACACCAACGCCTCCGACGGGGAGCTCAGCCCGCAGGCGCTGCTCGCCCTGCAGGCGGCGGCTGGAGTGGAATTGCTGGCGATCACCGACCACGACACGCTGGCCGGCTGGGACCAGGCGCAGCCGGTGGGCGAGGGTGCGCCACGGCTGCTGCCCGGAATCGAACTCTCCGTGGAGGCGGCGCGGCAGGAAGTGCACGTGCTCGGGCTCGGTTTCGACCCCGATCACCCGGCGCTGCGCCAGGCGGTGCAGGGCCAGCAGGAACGCCGGCGCCAGCGCGCCGAGCGCATCGCCGACCGGCTCGAGTACCTCGGTGTGCCCGGGGCGCTGGCCGGCGCCGAGGAGGAGGCCGGCGGCGCCGGGATCGGCCGGCCGCACTTCGCGCGCTTCCTGGTCGCCAGCGGCCGTGTGCGCAACGTCGACGAGGCGTTCCGCCGCTACCTGGGGCGTGGCAAGCCGGCGGCGTGCCGCATGGAGTGGCCGCCGCTGGGTGAGGCGGTCGCGTGGATCCGTGCCGCCGGCGGGCGCGCGGTGCTCGCGCACCCGCATGCCTACAAGCTCACGCGCAGCGCCCTGCGCGGAGTGGTCGCGGAGTTCCGCGCCACGGGTGGGGACGCACTCGAGGTCGCGATGCCGGGCCTGGTTCCGGGCCAGCTCGAGCAGCTCGCGCGCCTGACGCTCGAGGCCGGGCTGCGCGCCTCCGCCGGCAGTGATTTCCACAGCCCGGACGGCTGGAACCTGCCGTCGCGGATTCCGCCGTTGCCGCCCGGACTCGAGGCGCTGTGGGACGAGTGGGTTTGATCGTGACACGCGGCGGGCAATACACTCGCGGCCCCCGGCGTGGCCCAGGAGTTCCGGCGTGAGCGTGGTAGTGCAGATTCATCCCGTGAACCCGCAGCAGCGGCTGTTGCAGCAGGTCGTGGACCGGCTGCGCGCGGGCGCCGTGATCATCTACCCCACCGACTCGGCCTACGCGCTGGGCTGCCATATCGGTGACAAGACGGCGCTGGACCGTATCCGCGCGATCCGCCGCCTCGACGAGAAGCACAACTTCACGCTCGTGTGCCGCGACCTGTCGGAGCTGTCGACCTACGCGATCGTCGACAACGCCAGCTACCGGCTGCTGCGCACCCACACGCCGGGTCCGTACACGTTCATCCTCAAGGCCACGGCCGAGGTGCCGCGGCGGCTGATGAACCCGCGGCGCAAGACCATCGGCATGCGCGTTCCCGACAACGCGATTGCGCTGGCCCTGCTGGAACTGCTCGACGAGCCGCTGATGAGCGTCACCCTGACGCTGCCCGGCGATGAATTCCCGCTGACCGACCCCGAGGAGATGCAGCAGCGCCTCGGGCATCTGGTCGACCTGATCGTCGACGGCGGCGCGTGCGGCCTGGAGCCGACCAGCGTGGTCGATCTGGCCGGCGGCACGCCGGTGGTCACCCGCCGCGGCAAGGGCGAGGTGCGCGCCTTCGAATGAGGCGGCTTGGGGCCGGGGGACGCGGGCGGCTATAATCCGCCGCCTTTTTTCCTGGCGCACGACGCGCCGCAGCGACGGGAGCCAGCGTGGGGCAACCAGAGTCAGTGCAATCCGAGGAGCGGGACTCCGGCACGGGCGAGCAGCAGGAGTTGCCGCTCGCGTTCGTGCACGGCAAGCCGCTCACGGTGCTGCCGCGCGATCTCTACATCCCGCCGGAGGCGCTCGAGGTGTTTCTCGAGGCCTTCGAGGGGCCGCTCGACCTGCTGCTGTACCTGATCCGGCGGCAGAATCTCGACATCCTCGAGATCAACGTCTCCGAGATCACCGAACAGTACATGCGCTACGTCGAGCTGATGGACGCGATGCAATTCGAGCTCGCGGCCGAGTACCTCGTGATGTCGGCGATGCTGGCCGAGATCAAGTCGCGCATGTTGCTGCCGCGCCAGGGCGGCACCGGCGACGAGGAGACCGACCCGCGCGCGGACCTGATCCGTCGCCTGCAGGAATACGAACAGTTCAAGCAGGCGGCCGAGGACATGGACGCGCTGCCGCGTCTCGAGCGCGACGTGTTCGCGGCGCAGGTCGAGCGCCCGGACACACGCCGCGAACGGCCGCAGCCGCAGGTGGACCTGCGCGAGGTGCTGTTCGCCTTCGCCGACGTGATGCGCCGCGCGGCGATGAACGTCAGCCACCACGTGCAGCGGGAGCGGCTGTCGACGCGCGAACGCATGGCCGAGATCCTGGGGCGGCTGCAGACGCCGCAGTTCGTGCCGTTCGCCGAGCTGTTCCGCCTCGACGAGGGCCGCATGGGCGTGGTCGTGACCTTCCTGGCGATCATGGAGCTGATCAAGGAGTCGTTGATCGAACTCGTGCAGTCGGAACCGTTCGGACCCATTCACGTGAAGCCGCGGGGGCAGGATGCAGTTGAAGTCGATCATTGAAGGCGCCCTGCTGGCCGCCGGCCGGCCGTTGACGCTCGAGGAGCTGGGGCAGCTCTTCGACCTCACCGACCGGCCCGCGCAGGAGGAACTGCGCGCCGCCGTGGACGAACTCGCGGCCGACTGCGCGGGGCGCGGCATCGAGGTGCGCGAGGTCGCGAGCGGCTTCCGCCTGCAGGTGCGCCAGGAACTAGGCCAGTGGGTTGCGCGGCTGTGGGAGGAGAAGCCGGCACGCTATTCGCGCGCCCTGCTGGAGACGCTGGCGATCATCGCCTACCGCCAGCCGATCACGCGTGGCGACATCGAGGAGGTGCGCGGCGTGGCGGTCAACCCGAACATCATCCGCACGCTGCAGGAGCGCGAATGGGTGCGCGTGGTGGGCCATCGTGATGTGCCGGGCCGCCCCGAGCTGCTGGCGACCACGCGCGATTTCCTCGACTACTTCGGGCTGAAGGGTCTCGACGATCTGCCGACGCTGGCCGAGATCAAGGACTTCGAGCAGGTGAACCCGGAGATCCCGCTGGCGATCGACGAGCCGCCGGCCAGACCGCCGGAGCCGGCGGCCGCCACGCCGGACGCGGCCGCACCGGCCGGGGAATCGCAGGACGCGCCGCGCACCGACGACACGGACGAGGCGGACGACGCGCAGGACTTCGACGACGGCGGGCCGCGCCATGACTGAGGGCGTGCGGCTGCAGAAACTGCTGGCCGACCTGGGGCTGGGTTCGCGGCGCGAGATCGAGACCTGGATCGTGGCCGGTCGCGTGGCGGTCGACGGCGTGCGCGCACAGTTGGGGCAGCGCGTCGCCGGTGTGGAGCGGATCACCGTCGACGGGCGGCCGGTGCGTGCGCCACAGCCTGCTGCCGCCGCGTTGCCGCGTGTGATTGCCTACAACAAGCCCGAGGGCGAGATCTGCAGCCGCCGCGACCCCGAGGGGCGGCCGACGGTGTTCGCCGCGTTGCCGCGGCTGCGCGATTCACGCTGGGTGCTGGTCGGGCGGCTGGACCTGAACACCACCGGCTTGCTGCTGGCCACGGATTCGGGCGAGCTCGCGAACCGTCTGATGCACCCCGGCACGCAGATCGAACGCGAGTATCTGGTGCGCGTGCTCGGTGAGGTCGATGCGGGCCTGCTGGCGCGGCTGCGCGCCGGCGTGTTGCTCGACGACGGCATGGCGGCCTTCGACGACATCCGCGAACTGCCCGGTGAGGGCAGCAACCGCTGGTTCACGGTGACGCTGCGCGAGGGGCGCAACCGCGAGGTGCGGCGGCTGTGGGAGTCGCAGGGTTGCCGCGTGAGCCGCCTGAAGCGGGTGCGCTTCGGACCGGTGGCGCTCGGCGCGCGCGAACGGCGCGGCAGCTGGCGGGAGCTCGGACCGGAGGAGGTGCGCGCGCTGTGTGCCTGCGCGGGGGTGACGATCGCGCCGCCACCACCCAAACCCACGGCTCCGGGCCGCAGGCCGGGCACCGCGCGTGGCAGGCCGGCGCGCGGCGCGGCGGCCACGCCCCGCGAGCGTGCGCCGCGGCGGCGTCGCGACTGATTCAGGACGCTGCGAGGCTGCGGTTGCGGCCTTCGTTCTTGGCGCGGTACAGCGCGCGGTCGGTGCGGTCGAACAGCGCGTCGATGCCTTCGTCGGCGCGGATCTCGCCGACGCCGATGCTGACCGTCACGCGTCCGCCGGCGGCATCGACCGGGCACCGCTGGCTGATGCGCTTGCGGATCCGCTCGGCGACCTGCAGCGCCTTGCCGACGCCGGTCTGGCTGAGCACCACCACGAATTCCTCGCCGCCGTAGCGGAACGCCTGGTCGTAGGGACGCAGGCAACTGCGCACCTGTGCGGCGACCGCGCGGATCACCTGGTCGCCGAAGCTGTGGCCCAGCGTGTCGTTGACCTGCTTGAAGTGGTCGATGTCGGCGATCAGCAGCGAGAACGGGTGGCCGAAGCGCTGCGCCCGCGCCACCTCGGTCTCCAGCGCCGACTCGAGCGCCATGCGGTTGCCGAGCCCGGTCAGCGGGTCCTTGCGCGCCAGCAGCTTGACGCGGTGGTGGTGCAGCGCGTTGCGCAACGGCGAGGCCAGCGGCGCGAGCAGCGCGGCGAGTGGCGTGCGCAGCTCGGCACCCACCTGGGCTTCCACCTGGCCGAGGTATTCGCCGTCGAAGTGCAGCCGCGAGCGCAGGCTCTGGGCGCTGCCGCGCCCGGCAACGAAACATTCGCCGGAGTCCGGCGGCGAGTAGCAGATGCCCTCGATCGGCTGCGCGCCGCGCACTTCGGAGAGGAAGCGTTCGAGCAGGCTCACGAGGTCGAGGTGCCCGTGCAGCACGTGCGCGAGCTGCAGCTCGGCGGGGCCGAGCGGGCGTTCGCCGGCGACGCCGGCGCGTGCCGGTGGTGCCTCGCTGCCCGGGCGCGGAAACTCGAGAATGTCGGCACTGGCCATGCGTGCGCTCCGCCGGTGGCTGTTCGCGTGGCGCAGGCCGAAGCGATTATCGTGCCATCATCTGCATTTTGTGATGCAATCGATTGAAAAAAAAGCAAAAATGATGCAAGGACCGCAGGCCCCACACAGCCGTCCGAAAATCGTCGACGGGTATTTGACGCGTGGCGCCGGCGGCGCTCAGCGCGCCTGCGCGTCGAAGGAGCCGCCGGTGCAGCCGCGGCTGTCGGGTCCGATCAGGTACAGGTAGGCGGCCAGGATGTGCTCGGGGTCCGGGTTGCTGTGCGGCGCTTCCGCCGGATAGGCCTCACGGCGCATGGCGGTGTTGGTCGGCCCCGGGTTCACGCAGTTGACGCGGATCGCACTGGTGTTGGCCAGTTCGTCGGCCAGCACCTGGCTCAGTCCCTCGATGCCGAACTTCGAGACCGCGTAGGCACCCCAGTACGCGCGCCCGCGCCGCCCGACGCCCGAGGTCGTGAACACGATCGAGGCGTCCGGCGCCGCGCGCAGCGCCGGCATCAGCGCGCGCGTCAGCACGAACGGGGCGTTCAGGTTGACCGCGATCACGTCCCGCCATCTGGCGCTCGGGTACTGTTCGAGCGGGGTGCGCGGCCCGAGCAGCGCGGCGTTGTGCAGGATCCCGTGCAGGCAGCCGAGGTGTTCGACGATCTGC
>CAUJIL010000271.1 GCA_963204845.1 Pseudomonadota bacterium
CGTCGCCGCGCCAGGCGCGCGAGCTGATCGAGCGCTGCCGCACCGCGGCCGCGCGCAACGGACTGCCCGCGCCGACCGTCGTCGAGATCGCCGACTGCGGCCACTCCATCATGGCCGAGCGCCCCGACGCGCTGCTCTCCGCGCTGCGGGCCTTCCTGGCGACGCCGGCGCGTCGACCGGGCTAGAACGCCATGGCCGCCCGCCAAAGCGCGGACGACCATGGTGTCTAGGCGACCAGCGGCTCGTCGAGGAACGCGGCCTCGAACACGCGATGGTCGTCCGCGGCGGGCCGCCCCGCCTGCCAGATCGCTTCGAACGACGCGCGCAGCGTCATCGTCCTCGGATCGTCGGCCCACGCCCAGCGCTCGCTCCAGATCGAATCGGCCACGGGACGCGCCGCCGACCAGCGACGCGCCAGCCTGAGCGCCAGCCGGGTCCGTCGCGTAGCCGGTGCCGCCGCCGCGCCGCGCGCGTCGCCCAGCGACACGAAGCGCGTGACGTAGCCGAGTTCCGCCAGCAGCAACGCCGCCTGGCCGGCGCGCTCGGGATCGTGTCCCAGCAACGGCGCGAGGCTTTGCGCGGGCAGCGCGCCGAAGCGATCGCCGCCCAGCGCGTCGCGCATCGTCGCCAGCACGCCGTGCACGTCGTCGAATCGCTCGGACGGCGCGCGCGCCAGGTGCGGCTCGCCCGGTTGTCCCCAGAAGCGCAGGTTGGCGGCCAGCAAGGCTCCTGCAAGCAGCGCCATCCAGCCGAGAAACAGCCACAGCAGGAACACCGGCAGCGCGGAGAAGGTGCCGTAGACCACCGTGTAGGTCGGCAGCCGGGTCACGTACCAGCCCAGCAGCGCGCGCAGCGATTCGACGAGCAGCGCGGTGAGCAACGCGCCGGCGAATGCCTCGCGCCAGCGCACCGCCGCACTGGGCAGCAACCGGTACAGCAGCATCAGGCCGCCCACCGTCGTGACCCACGGCAGCACGATGAACCAGACGCTGCGCAACTCTCGAAGGTCGGCGCCGCGCAGCCACGCGCTCGCCACCGATCCGTGGATCGCAAGGTAGGCGCCGAGCAGCAACGGTCCGAGCGTGAGCAGCATCCAGTACAGGACGAACCGGTTCGCCAGCGGGCGCGGACGATCGGCGCTCCAGATGCGGTTGAGCGTACGCTCGATCGTGACCAGCGCCACGAAAGCCGTAAGCAGGAACGCCACCGTGCCGATCAGCGACAGCTCGGTCGCCTTGGCCGCGAACTGGTGCAGGTGCGCGATGACCGTATTGCTGATCGCCGCCGGGAACAGGTTGACCAGCAGGAAACCCTGCAGCGCCTCGCGCAGCCGTTCGAACGCGGGCGAGGCGGTGGTCACCGCGAACACGATCGAGAACATCGGCACGACCGCGAGCAGCGACAGGAATGCGAGGCTGCCGGCCGTGTGCTCGAGCTGAAGCTGCCGGCCCTGGCGCAGCATCGCGCGCGCCAGTCGCAGCAGCGACTGCAGCGCCGAACGGGTGGGAGGGCTGCCGGCGGCGGCGCCGGTCGACGTGGATTCCGGACGTGTCATCGGGCCTGTCTATAATCGGTAGCCATGCTGCTCGCCGCCCTGCGTCGATTCGTGGTCGGCTCGTTCATCGCGCTGGTCGCACTCGGGATTGCCTGGGAGCTCTGGCTCGCTCCGCTGCGCCCCGGCGGCTGGGCATTGTCGCTGAAGGTCGTGCCGCTCGCACTCGCCCTGCCCTCGCTGGCCCGAGGGCGCGTTCGCGCCTATCAATGGTGGTCGATGCTGGTGCTCGTCTATCTCGCCGAAGGCCTCGTGCGAGCGACCTCCGATCGCGGGCCGAGCGTGCCGTTGGCGATCGTGGAAACCGGGCTGGCTGCGTTCGCATTCATGGCCATCCTGTTGTATGTGCGCGAGGCTCGCAAGCTCGCTCGCGCATCGCCTGCAACGCCCGGTCGAGCACCCGAGGACCTGCACTCGCCAGCGCCGCCGGGTCGCTGAGCGTGCGGCGCCAGCTGCGCGCGCCCGGCAAGCCGTTGAACAGGCCGAGCATCGGGCGCACCAGCGCACGGACCGGCACGCCTGCGCCGGTTTCGCGCATCAGGTACGGACGCATCGCGTCGACCACCGACTCACGGGTGGCATGCGGCGCCTGCTGTCCGAAGTAGCGCGAATCCACCGCTGCGAGCATCCACGGGTTATCGCAGGCTTCGCGTCCGATCATCACCCCGTCGACCTGCTCGAGCTGCGCGAGCGCGGCACGATGCTCGCGCAAGCCGCCATTGAGCACCATCGTCAGCGCGGGGAAATCGCGCTTGAGCCGAGCCACGACGTCGTAGCGTAGCGGCGGCACGGTGCGGTTCTCCCGCGGGCTCAGGCCCTTCAGCCAAGCGTTGCGCGCGTGCACGATGAACACGGTGCAGCCGGCCTGCGAAACCACGCCGACGAAGTCGCGCACGAACCCGTAGTCCTCGACGCGATCGAGCCCGATGCGGTGCTTGACGGTGACCGGCACCGACACCGCGTCGCGCATCGCGCGAACGCAATCGGCGACCAGCGCCGGTTCGGCCATCAGGCACGCGCCGAACGACCCGCGCTGCACGCGTTCGCTCGGGCATCCGCAGTTGAGGTTGATCTCGTCGTAGCCGGCACGCTCGCCGATGCGCGCCGCCTCGGCCAGTTCCGGCGGCTCGCTGCCGCCCAGCTGCAGCGCGACCGGATGCTCGGCGGCGTCGAACGCGAGCAGCCGCTCGCGCGGACCGTGCAGCAGCGCGCCGGTGGTCACCATCTCCGTGTACAGCCGCGCACGGCGGCTGAGCTGCCGATGGAAATACCGGCAGTGGCGATCGGTGTGGTCGAGCATCGGCGCGACGCAGAAGCGGTGCGTGCCGTGCGCGTCGCTGGGGGGCTGGTCCATGGCGTGCGGGCGAAAGCTTTCGATTATGCCCGTCGAACCAGGCGCGGCGGCATCACAGGAGGTCGCGGAACGCCTGCAGCTCGGCACCGCATGCCACATCGAGCCTGTCCTCGAGCGCCTCGTAGCGCGCGACCAGTGCCGCGCCGAGCGGCGTCAGCATTGCGCCGCCGCCGCCGCGCCCGCCCGCGGTCGCGGCGACGACCGGCTGCCCGAAACCCTGGTTCAGCGAATCGATCAGCAGCCACGCGCGCTTGTACGTGAGGCCCATCGCGCGCGCGGCAGCCGATATCGAGCGCTCGCGCTCGATTGCCCGCAGCAGGTCGACCTTGCCCGGCCCGATCGCGATCGCCGCGCCGATCTGCACGCGCGGCCGCACCATCACGGCGGCGACCGGCTTTGGTGCGCCCCCGCTCACGCGCTGTCTCCGCGCGGTTCGAGCGGCACCAGGTCGCTGGCGCGCATGCACACCGTCAGCTGCGCACCGGCCCGCACCGCGTGCCGGTGCACCGCGCGGGCGGGCAGGCGCATCTGCAGCCGCGATTGCGCCAGGCCGTCCGGACGCAGCCAGACCAGCGCCTCGGCCCCGAGTTCGACCACCTCGTCGACCGTCGCGCCGACCAGGTTCTCGAGGTGCTGCCGCGGCTTGTCGGCGCGCACGAGCAGCACGTTGGTC
>CAUJIL010000272.1 GCA_963204845.1 Pseudomonadota bacterium
GAGCATTCTCTCGTGGGTTCGGCCTGTGGCCGAACATTCCCCCGTCGGTTCGGCCTGTGGCCGAACAAATGTCCGGGCGCAGCCCGGACCAACAGCCGAACATTCGTCCGGGCGCAGCCCGGACCTACGGCGGAACATTGGTCCGGGCGCAGCCCGGAGCTACAGGTAGCGGCGGGCGTAGTGCTCCATGTTGCGTTTCTTGGCGTCGAGCGTGGAACGCTCGCCGAGCGTGAACGCGAACGGGGCGTTGATGGTGGCCGTCATGCCGAGCGATTCGAGTTCGTCGAGATGCCCGTCCTCGAACGGGGTGGTGATCGCGATCACGGTTTCGAAACCGGCCATGGTGCGGCCGAGCGCCGCGCGGTAGCCCGCGAGTTCGGCGAGCACCCGCGGCACGTCCTCGAGCGTGTTGCCGGCGCCGATCCAGCCGTCGTGGCGGGCGGCACGGCGCAGCGCCACCGGTGCGCCGCCGCCGATGAACACCGGTACCTCACGCCCCGGCGCCGGCGAGATCTGCACGCGCGGAAAGTCGAAGTGCTCGCCGTGGAACTCCACGATGCCGTCGCGCCAGAAGGCGCTCAGGATCGCGAGCATCTCGTCCATGCGCGCGCCGCGCGTGGCGAAGTCCACGCCGTACAGATCGAACTCGTCCTTCATCCAGCCGGTGCCGATGCCGAGCGCGAGGCGCCCGCCACTGAGGATGTCGAGCGTGCCGCTGGCGCGTGCGACCTCGAAGGGGTTGCGCAGCGGCAGCACGTACACCGACAGCGAGAAGCGCAGCCGCGTGGTCACCGCGGCGATCGCACCGAGCGTGGTCCACGCGTCCGGATACCACCACGACGGGTTCATCGGCGGCTTGCCGTCGGGTGAGTAGGGGTACGGTGCGTGCAACTCGAGCGGGTAGATGCCGTGGTCGCTGAGGAACACGCCCTCGAAGCCGAGTTCCTCCGCGAAGCGCGCGACGTCGAGGATCTGTTCGGGCTCCATCCAGGACAGGGATTGCCAGTGCTTCATCGGGTCGTGCTCGGTCGGGTACGGGGTGCGGGTAGTCTATACGGTGCCGTCGGCGAGGCGATCAGGCATCGGTGGGGTGCGTTTCGAAGGCCTCGCGGATCGGTGCCAGGTCCAGCGGGCGCAGCAGGAACACCGTGCCGTGCCAGCGTGTGCGTTCGCCGGCGCTCTTCTGGTCCGCTTCGGCAATGCGGTGCAGGTCGCGACGGAACTGTTCGCACAGCAGCCGCACGTTGCCTACGCCGCGCGCTGACAGCGGGAAGAAGTCCGGCATGTAGAGTGTCTCTTCGTCGGGCACCCGCAGGTCGAGAAAACTGCGGCGCAGCTTGAACTGGCGCGCCAGCGGCCCCGCCGGACGCCATGCCACCCAGCGCTCGGCGAGCACGCGTACCTGGCCGCCCGGCAGCAGCCGGATCAGCCCGAGGCGGCCCAGCGCCTCGAGCAGGCGGTCCAGTTCGCTGCCCGCCACGCGCAGCTCCAGCGTGCACTGGGCGCGCGTACGCCCGTTCAGCAGCGCGAAGAACAGGATGAACAGCCGCTGGTCCCTGGCCAGCATTTCCTCCTGGTGCGGCGTGAAGTGGGTGAGCTTGCCGGGCTGCTCGGTGGTGGCGAACTCGACCAGTTCGGCGAGCGAGAGCCCCGCCAGTTCGCACAGGTCCTCGAGTCGGGCGGCGTCCAGCCCGTTGCCGCCGAGCCAGCGTTTGACCGTGGACACCCCAACCCCAAGACGGTCGGCAACGTCCTGCTGGCGCAGGCCAGCGGCGCGCAGCTGCGTCCTCAGGGTGCGCAGCAGGGCGGGCAACTGGCGTCGGGGGCCTGGCATGGGCTGTGGCTCCAGGGACGGTGGTCAAGAATGGCCCGCAATATCGGCCTTTAGGGACCGGCTGGCAAGCCGTTTCAAACTCCCGGTATCGTGAAACCCGATCCGGGCGCAGTAGCATCCGCGCACGAATCGCCGACGTATCTACGTCGAGCATGGTGAGACGCCGGGAACACGTGGATGACTGCGAGCGACAATCCACTGGCCACCGCCGGGCAGGCGGAACTTGAACTCGAGGCGGTCGAGCTTGCGCGTGATCCGGTATTGCAGGATCTGCGCGAACGCGTGCGCCAGGAGTGGCTGGACGCGGTGCGCCCCGGAGCCGAGATGCGCCGCTGTTTCGACGGTGCCTTCGAGGAGGTCATGCACTGCGCGCTGATCTGGGCGCTGAACCAGGACGGGCAACACCCCAGAGTACTGACGGCCAGCCGCCTCGGGCACTTGCTCGGCGGGACGCCGATTCCCGGCTCCCGCTACGGACTCGACAATCCCGACGCGGTGTGCCGCGTGATCCCCATCGACGGCGTCGCGCGCTACCTGCTCCACGGGCGCGTTTCGGCGTGCCGGCCGAGCGCCAACACCTTCGCGCTGTGGGACCATCGCTTCGACACGATCGCGGTGTTCGACGGCAGCGAGCTGGTCACCGCGCCCGACGGCAGCTTCACGATCAGCATCGACGAGGGACCCGCCGACGGACGCGTGAACCACATCCGCAGCAGCCCGGAGGCGCGCGAGCTCTACGTTCGCGACGTGCTGATGGACTGGGAGCACGAGACGCCCAACGCACTCGCGGTGCAACGGCTCGGGGAAGCCAGGCGCGCGCCGCGCTCGCGCGCCGAGAAGATCGCGCTCGCCAGGCACTTCATGCGCGAGTATCCGATGAACACGCAACGCTGGAACGCACAGGCCTACCTGGGGCCGGCGAACGTGTTCGAGTATTCGGTCGATCGGGTCACCGACGGCGCGGTGCCGAACCAGGTCTACCGGCTGGGCAACTTCCGCCTCGACGACGACGAGGCGCTGGTGCTCACCCTGCACATCGCCGAGGCCGAGTGCTTCGGCGTCGCGATCACGAACGTCTGGGGAACCACCAACGAGATCGTGCACCGCACCGGCAGCCTGAACCGCGCACAGACGCTGCCGAACCCGGATGGAAGCTACACGCTGGTGCTGTCGGTGGCGGATCCCGGGGTACACAACTGGCTCGACCCCGACGGCCTGCACGAGGGCGTCGTGACCACGCGCTGGGCCGGATTCCCCGGCGGTCGGCCGTCGGGCCGGCTGGAACTGAAGTCACGGTGCGTGAGGCTGGCAGACCTCGGCGCCGCGCTTCCGGCGGGGACCCGCATGCTCGATGCCGCCGGGCGACGCGAACAGCTCCTGCGCCGCGCGCGCGGCTATCGGCGCCGCCTCAACCCGTAGCGGCGACCGTGGTCTCCGGGCCGCTGTCCTCGACACTGTGCAGGCGGATGGCGTCGCGGCCGGATTCCTTGGCGCGGTACATCGCGAGGTCGGCGTTGCGGAACAGCTCCGGCGCGCCGGCACCGTGCTCGGGATAGACGGCCACACCGATGCTGCACGAGATGCGCAGTTCCAGGTCCCCGATCGGCATCGGCGCATCGATCGCTTCGCGGATCTTCGCGGCGACCTCGAGTGCCGTGCGCGTGCTCTCGGTTTCGGTGAGCAGCACGACGAACTCGTCGCCACCGATGCGCCCCACCGCATCCGATCCGCGCAGCACATCGCTCATGCGCCGGGCCGCTTCCTGCAGCACGCGGTCACCCACGGCGTGCCCGTGCGTGTCGTTGACCGGTTTGAAGTGGTCGAGATCGATGAACATCAGCGCCAGGCTGCGCTGGTAGCGGACAGCGAGCTGCAGTGCCTGCTGCAGGCGGTCCAGGAACAGGCTGCGGTTGGGCAGGTCGGTCAGCGCATCGTAGTGCGCCATGTGCAGGATGCGCGACTCGCTTTCCTTGCGCTCGCTGATGTCGCGCGCGATGCCGAGCATGCCCACCGGCCGGCCGTCGGGGCCGGCGATCGGGGCACCGTTGGCGGTATGCCACACCCAGGCGCCGTCGAGGCGTCGCACGCGGTATTCCACGCTGCCCTGTTTGCGTCCGCTCGCGAGAATGCGCTGCAGGAACTCGCCTGCCGGAGCGAGGTCGTCCGGATGCAGCAATTCGTGGTAATTGCGCCCGACGATTTCCTCGACCGGATGCCCGAGGATTTCGCTCCAGTTCGGCGAGACGTACTCGACACGCCCGGTGGGGTCGAGGGTGTAGATGATGTCGTTGGCGCTCTCGACCAGCGTGCGGAACTTCTCCTCGCTGGCGCGCATCTGCTGCTCGGCTTCGTGGCGGGCGCTGACGTCCATCGTGTAGCCGGTCCACAGGATGGAGCCGTCGGGCAGTGGCGAGGGAACGTCGCGGCATTCGACCCAGATCTGCTGGCCGTCGGTGCGGCGCACGCGGAACTTCGAGCTGCACGGCTCCATGCGCAGTCCGGCCTCGAGGGTGCTGGCGATCACGCGCTCGAGGTCTTCCGGATGCGTGCGCTCGAGCATGATCGCGGGGTTATGCAACACCTGCTCCGCGGTCAGGCCGTAGAGGTCCACGCGACCGTTGATGTAATGGAAGCGCAGTTTCTGCGTGGCGGCATCCATCTGCACCTGGTAGACCACGCAGGGCAGATTCTCCAGGATGGTCGCGAACTTCTGCTCGTTCGCGGCAAGGCGTTCCTCGACGGCCTTGCGTCCGCTGAGGTCGAGCTTGAGCCCGACGTAGGCCTGCACGGCGCCGTCCGCGTCCCGCACCGGCACGATGTGCGCTTCTTCCCAGTACAGCTCGCCGCTCTTGCGCCGATTCTGCAACTCGCCGTCCCATGCGCGGCCTTCACGGAGCGCGGACCACAGCGACGCGTAGGTGCTCTCCGCGGTCTTGCCCGAGCGGAAGATGGAAGGGGTGCTGCCGACGAGTTCCTGCGGATCGAAACCGGTGATCCGGGCGAGGCAGGGGTTCACGTAGCGGATCGCGGTGTCGGGGCCGGTGATGAGCGTCGAGACGGGGCTGTGCTCGACCGCGGTGCGGAAGATCTCGAGCTCGGTGCGCAGGCGTTGCTGTTCGGCCGCGCTGGCGCGTAGCCGACCGCGCTCGCGTTCGAGCCGAATCCACAGCCAGCCGGCGACTGCGGCGAACAGTGCCGCCAGCGCCGCGAAACCCCACGGCAGCGCCGACGCCTCGTCGGCGATTTCGGCCGCCGTGGCCGGCGCCGCAAATTGAAGGCAGGGCAGCACGGTGGCGAGCGCAGCCATCGCGGTGCCGTGCGCGCTGCGCGAGGGTCCCGTGGGCGTTGCCGCGGGATGCGCGCATGGGCTGGTCGCTTCCGTTTCCAAACAGGGGGGATTCCGTGTCATTCGTGTTGTGGCCCGAATTGTAGAGCAGATTCTCGGCCCTGCGCAGTGCGCACGGCGGGCGAGGCGGGTACGATGGCGAGGTTCGATCACCCCCGGGAGTCCACGCTCATGCAGTTCGGAGTATCCATCGCATTCACCGATCCCGACGATTACGCCGCGCTGGCGCGTGCAGCCGAGGACAACGGCTTCGCCGCGATCACCTTGCCCGATCACCTGATCTATCCGCGCGAGCTGTCGGTGCCGTATCCGTACACACCGGACGGCGTGCCGCGCTTCACCCCGGACGATCCGTTTCCCGACCCGTGGCTGGGCGCGGTGGCGATGGCGGCCGTGACCGAGCGGCTGTGGTTCTACACCAGCGTCTACGTGCTGCCGGCGCGCAACCCCGTGCACGTGGCGAAGCAGCTCGCGAGCGCGGCGCGGCTCAGCGGGGGACGCATGGCGCTCGGGGTGGGCGTGGGCTGGATGCCGGAGGAGTTCGCGGCGGCCGGGCAGGCGTTCGCTGCCCGCGGACGACGCACCGACGAGATGCTCGAGGTGATGCGCAAGCTCTGGAGCGGGCAGTGGGTGGAGCACCACGGCGAGTTCTACGATTTCGCGCCGTTGCAGATGCGTCCGGCGCCGCGCGAACCGATTCCGGTCTACATCGGTGGTTTTTCGGAACCGGCGATGCGCCGGGCGGCGCTCCATGACGGCTGGATCGCGGACCTGCATACCCTGGCCGAGCTGGAGGCGCTGATCGGGCGCATGCGCGCTTACCGGGCGGAGATCGGGCGCGCGCAGGAACCGTTCAGGATCCTGAGTTTCAGTTGCATGGACGCCTGGGACGCGAACGGATTCCGTGCGATGCGTGACATCGGCGTCGACGTGGTGTCAACGATGCCGTGGGTGTTCTACGGCGTCGATCTGCAGGCGCCGGTCGCCGCGAAGATCGACGGCATGCGCCGCTTCGCCGACGAGGTGATCGCGAAGCTGTGAGCAGCGGGCGGAGGAAGTGACCGCGAGGCGGTGGTGACCGACGGGCTGGCGCGGTCCTGAGGCCCGGCGCCGGCGGATGCAGCATGATCGACCGAAGGAGGAACGACGATGACCTTACCCACGCGTGAGCAGATCGACACCTGGGGCCAGAATTACGTGCGCTACTGGAACGACGGCGACAAGGCGGCCTGGGTGCGCAACTGGCGCGCCATGGCGCCGGGCGAGTTCCGGATGCTCGACCCGGTGGGCACGCCCGAGAAGCTCGGCTTCGCGAATTGCTGCGAGAATTCCTTCGACCTGTTCCAGCCGAACATCCGCTTCCACGTGCCGGCAGAGACACGCTTCATCTGCGGCAACGAGATCTGCTGGGTGATGGAGAACCACTTCGCGACCGACGGCGAGGTGAAGGTGCTGCGCAGCATCGAGTCGTACCGCTTCGAGCCCGATGGCTCGGTGGTAATCCGCACCTGGTACGACGTGCCCGAGCCGGAGGACACCGAGATCGGGCGCATCTTCGATACCTATCTTCCGGGCCGCGCGTAAGTCCCGGTCGTAGGTCCGGGCTGTGCCCGGACATGTCTTCGCTCGTAGGTCCGGGCTGTGCCCGGACATGAATTGTTCGGGCGCAGCCCGAACCTACGGGATCGGTTCGGCTTCGGCGAGCAGGGGGCCGAAGATCACGCGGAAGAACTCGGTGTCGGCGTAGATGCGTTCGCCGCGCAGCGCGTGCGTGCCGTACGGAAACACGGTCAGGGTGCGGAAATCGCGCCGGCTGCCGTCGGGGTAGGCGAGGGTGACTGTCATCTCGGCGGCCATCGCGTGCGCGCCTCGCGTGGTGCCGTGATCGACGTAGCCCGCGACGCAATGGCGCGCGACGGCGAAGAAGTGGTCGTAGTAGCGGCGCACGCGTTCGCGACCGGTGATCCGCAGTGCGCAGGGGAACAGTTCGAAGAACGCGTCGTCCTCGAAGGTGGCGAGCGTGCCTTCGAGGTCGCCGCGGCCTTCGGCCTCGATGTGGCGCAGCGCCAGCGCTGCGAGGTCGGGGGTGGCGTCGTCACGGCTTGCAGTCGAATCGCTCATCGGGGGGCCTCCGTACGCTGAGTCGGGCGGGTCGGCGCATGATCGCAGATCGTGGCCGTTAGTGTCGCGGGCGCAGGCCGGGATGCCGACACGCGCGCCGGCCGGAGTCGGGTAATTGACGTGGTCGGCCACGGCGACTAGCGTACGCGCCATAACGAACGACGCCCGAAACCGGAGGTGCTGCGGAGTGGGCCAACTGGCGGCGGCAAGCCGACTGCGCGAA
>CAUJIL010000273.1 GCA_963204845.1 Pseudomonadota bacterium
TCGATGCGCTCGATCGCGGCCAGGCGAGCGGCGCCGAATGGCTGCATCTGACGCCGGTGAGCCGCTTCGACGCCACGATGGCGCCCGCGGGCCATGCGCTGGCGCGCATCGAGACGCTGGCGCGCTACGCACCTGACTGGCGCGCACGTGCCGCCCTGCACGGCGACGCCTGCCTGGGCACGCTGGAGCGCTACGCGGACGTCGATCGCGCCGGCGTGGTGCTGCGGCGCGAGACCACGCCGCTCGACATCGAGCAGCGGTTGGCGACCATGCACCGCGGCTCGTACAAGCACGGCGCCTACACCTCGCTGCAGCTCGGCTACCTGCGGCCGAACGACCAGTGTTCGTGCGGCGAAACGCCGATCGAGGGGCTGTTCGTGGGCGGGGCCTCGACCTATCCGGGCGGCATGGTGCTCGGCGGCCCCGGCTTCCTGGCCGCCGCCGCGGCCGGCGAGTACCTCGGCGCGCCGATCCGTACCGCGTTCAGGGGACGCCCGGGCCGGGAGCGGCGCTGAGCGGTAACGCCAGCTCTGCGCGCTGCCCGGCCGGCTCCAGCCGCGGTGCGCGGCTGATCACGAACCACGCGAACGGCAGCACGCCGCCCAGCACGAACAGTGCGCCGCCGGCGATGCGCGCCCACGTCAGTGTCTGGAACAGCGTGCCCTGCACGTAGGCCTGCGAGCGCGCCGCCGCGTACCCGTCCTCGAACACCGTGCGCAGCTGGTCGATGCCGACCGGGAACAGGTCGAGCGCCACCATCAGCGCCAGCCCGATGTTGATCGACCAGAACGCGCGGCGCAGCAGCGCGGCCGGCCAGTCCGCGTCGCGCAGCAGGTAGCGCGCGCAGAACACGGTGGCCGCGAGCGCCAGGTTGCCGTAGACGCCCATCAAGGCCGCATGCCCGTGGTTGACCGTGAGATAGGTGCCGTGTTCGTAGTAGTTCACGATCGGCAGGTTGATGATGAAGCCGAACACGCCGGCGCCCAGGAAGTTCCAGAAGTTCACGCCGAGCAGGAACAGGAACGCCTCGCCGTGCGCGGCCGCGGCCGGCTGCATGCCGCTGCGGCGCTGACCCGAGCGGAACGACCAGGCCTCGAGCGCCAGCAGCAGCAAGGGCACGACCTGCAGCGTCGAGAACACGCTGCCGATGGCGAGCGTGGCCACCGGTTTGGCGTTCCAGTAGAAGTTGTGCGAGATGCCGAGCAGCCCGGAGCCCAGGAACAGCAGCGTCGCCAGGTACACGATTCGCGAGGCGCCGGCGTGGCTGATGTGCCCGGTCAGGTACATCACGTACGCCAGCAGCACGGTGGTGAACACTTCGAAGAAGGCCTCGGCCCACATGTGGATCACGGCCCAGCGCCAGAAGTCCGCGATCACGAAATTCGTCGTCGGTTTGGCGACGAAGGCCGACAGGAACAGCAGCGCGATCGAGGCCACCGCGTAGAACAGCCACTTCGGCAGGATCCAGGCATCGCCCTCGCGGCGCACGCGCAGCACCGTCTGGCCCACCAGACCTGCCCACAGCGCGAACACCACCAGCAGCAGCGCCTGCCACAGCTTGCCCATCTCGACGAACTCCCAACCCTGGTTGCCGAGCAGGTTCCACCAGTCGCCGAGCAGCCCGTGCGGGCCCAGCCACACGCCGGCCAGCGTGCCGGCGACCAGCGTGACCAGCAGCCACAGCAGCGCGCGCGCCATGCCGTGCTGTGCCGGGAGTTCCTCGCGGTGCATCATCGACAGCAGGAACAGCGTGGCGCCGATCCAGCAGGCCGTGATCCACAGTAGCGCGAGTTGCAGATGCCAGCCGCGCGTCACCGTGACCGGGAGCACGTGTGCGGTCTCGATGCCGAACACGCGTGTGATGCCGAGAAAATCGTGCACGGTCAGGATGCCGGCGACGATCTGCAGCACGAACAGCAGCATGGCGACCGCGAAGAAGCGGTACGCCAGACGCGCAAGCCGTGTGGGTCGCCATGCCTGGGGGGCGATGGCGAGCGGTGCGCCGCGTTGCGGGCCGCTGCCCCAGCCGCTGGCGTGGCCGTAGCGGCCGTACAGGTACAGCACCAGCCCCAGCCCGAGCAGCAAACCGAGCACCGCTATCACGCTCCAGTACAGCACCGGCGCACCGGGGCGGTTGCCGGCCAGTTCGTCGTAGGGCCAGTTGTGCGTGTAGCTGTACCCCTTGCCGGGGCGTTCGGCGGCGCACACCCACGCGCCCCAGAAAAAGAATCCGGACAGCGCGCGCAGTTCGGCGGCGTCGTCGATGTAGCCGGCCGGGTGGAAGGCCTGCGGTCCGCGGCCGGCGAACATCCCGGCGTAGTGCGTGGCGAGCACCTCGCGTGCGTGCGCCTGCGCGTCGCCGATCAGTGCACGGCCGCTGGCCGCGTCCCAGCCGTTGCTGCGCAGTTCGCGTTGCATGCGCGCCAGCGCCGCGTCGTGGCGCTCGCTGCCCGCCGGTGCGCCGCCCGCGTGGTAGGCGAGCGCGGCACGCGCGACCTCGTGCAGCGCATCGGCCGTGAAATCGGTGCCGCGCGCGGCACCGTCGCCGAACAGGCTGCCGTAGTCCATCAGCGCATAGCGCTGGAACAGCACCTGCCCGCGCAGGATTTCCTCGCGTGACAGCACGACGGTGCCGTCGGCGGTCACGAAATCGGGGATCGGCGGCGCGCCGCGGTAGGTCCCGACACCCACGTACAGCATGCTCGCCACGCCGGCCGCGAGCACCAGCGCCAACGGCAGCCACCAGCGCGCGCGGTGCATCACGAAACGTTCCCACAAGGCGCCGGCGTCCAGCGCGGGTGCCGGATCGCGGGCGGCGGTGTCGCGGGTCATGCGCTCAGTCGATCGTCGAGGTTTCGTCGAAACGCTTGCTGTACTCCTCGAGCGCCGCGCGCAGTGCGGCGACCGGCGCGGCATCGGCGGGATCGTCGTGCAACGCCCTGGTCGCGCCGAGCAGGTGCGAGATGATCCCGTGCAGCGTGGCGTCGGCCTGTGGCTCGAGTCTGCAGTTGGCGATCAGGTAATCGACCTGCGTTTCGATTGCGCCAGCCTGTTCGAGCACCTGCTGCGCGCCGAGGTGTCCGGCCTCGTGGTGCGCCAGCACCGCCACCGCCTTGCGGATGCCTGCCATGCCGGTCCGCAGGGCGTCGTCCGTCGCGAAGCGCGCCGTGGCGTTCGCCGGTGCGGACGCCGCGACGACGATCGGGTCGACGGGCACGTCGACGCCGGGATCGTGGAACGTGCGCTCGAGGAACGCGCGTACCCTGAGGTCGACTTCCGCGCTGGGGAAATCGCCGTGGCCGCCGCCCTCGACGCTCTGGAACAGCACGGGAACGCCGGCCTCGCGCAACGCGGCGGCGAGCGCCACCGACGCCGCGTAGGGGACCAGCGGATCGCGCGTGCCGTGGACGATCAGGAACGGCGGATCCCGCGCGTCGACCTGATGCAGCGGCGAGGCTTCGCGCGCCCGCTCGGGAAGCGCCTCCGGGCGCCCGCCGAGCAGTTCGACCAGTGCGCGCCTGGTGGTGTCGGTCTGCCGGTGTTCGAAGCTCGTGAGGTCCGTGGGCCCGAAGAAGTCGATCGCGCACTGCACATCGCTTGCCTGCTCGAGGTGCGCGCCCAGTGTGCCCTCGACCGAGGGTACGCCGTTGGTGGTGCCCAGCACGGCGGCCAGGTGGCCACCGGCGGACGAGCCCATCGCACAGATGCGTGCCGGGTCCAGTCCGTACTCGGCGGCGTGCGCGCGGATCCAGCGCACGCCGGCCTTCGCGTCGTGGATCTGCGCCGGCCAACTGGCCTGCCAGCTCAGGCGGTAGCCGATCGACACCGCGGCATAGCGTCCACTGGCGACGTGCTCCAGCACCTGGGCACGCGCCATCACACGGCTGCCCAGCCGCCAGGCGCCACCGTGCAGGTACGCGATCACCGGCAGCGGGCCATCGAGTGCCGGCTCCGCCGGCAGGTACACGTCGAGTCGCTGGCGGGGATCGTCGGTTCCCGCGTACGGCAGGTCCGCGATCAGGCGCACATTGGCCGGCAGCGGGGTGCGCCCGGAGCCACCCGGGTCGTCGTTGAAGTCCACGTATTCGGCCAGCGACAGCGCGCCGTCGCCATCGAGGTCGCTGCGCGCGTACACGGCGCGGCCCAGTTCGGGGATCTCGGTCAGGGCCAGCGTGCCGTCACCGTTGGCATCGAGCGCCTGCCACTCGGGGCGCAGGCGTTCGGCGTCCGCAGGGGTTGCGGCGATCGGGTGCGCGGCGAAGAGGCAGCCGGCGAGCACGAGTGCAACCTGCTGGATGGATTTCATGTTCACAGTCTCCGTTGCCGCGATGCCGATGGCAAGTCGCGCCGCCACCCCCTCACGCGCCTGGTGTCGCGGCGCCGGCGCGGGTGGAAAATCGCGTGCAGTTGGCCATGGCCTGGAGAATCAGTCCGCGATTGGCGGCAATCAGGCCGGGGACCACGCTGGCCGGCAGGGAATGGTCGTCGGGCGCGGTGGGTTCCCAACTGCGTCCCCGGTTCAGGTAGGGAATCCGGTATTTCAGGTCGTCGGTCAGCACCGCGATGCTGTGCCAGTCGCTCAGCGTGATGAAGGGGCGTCGGCTGCTGTCGAACAGGTTCTGGCCCTGGCTGTACGCGCTGGTTTCGCCTTTGGCGCCCAGCGCCTGCAGCAGCGTGGTGGCGATATCCATGTGGCTGGTGATGCGTTCGAATCGCGCGCCGGGCTGTCCCGGCATCGCGACGATCAGCGGTACGCGGGTCTGATGCTCGGCAAAGGTCGAGTTGTGCCCCCAGGAACCCCGTTCCATGAACTCCTCGCCGTGGTCGCCGGTGACGATCAGGATCGTGTTGTCCAGCAACTGCCGGTGCTCCAGCTCGCGGTAGATGCGGCCCAGTTGCGTATCCACCCAGTGGGCGGCGTTGCGGTAGCGGTTGAACATGGCGTCCCGTCCCGCCTCGAGTGCCGGCTTGTTCAGTCGCGAGTAATCGAGTTCGCTGGCGTAGGGAGTGAATGGCGCGTCGTCGGCGGGAAACGTGTAGCCGGCATGGGTGGATTCCATGAAGAAGAAGCCGAAGAAAGGCCGCTCCGGATCCCGTTTGGCGATGAACTCGAGCAGTTCGCTGGTGTTCTCCTGGTCCTTCTGCCAGCCCGGCATGGTGCGCGGGAGCTCGCGCAAGCGGTTCGCCGGCACGCGGGCGAACAGGGTCTTGTCGAACTCCGGGTAGGTGAAGCGGGCACTGGTGCGGATGTCGAGTTCGTAGCCCAACGAGAGGACCCGGTCCATGAGCAGCGGGCCGCGGTGGGCGTTGAGAAAATTCGGCCAGTACGAGCCG
>CAUJIL010000274.1 GCA_963204845.1 Pseudomonadota bacterium
GGCGGCTGCGTCGAGGAGGACCTGATCGAGCGCCTGCGTGCGGGTTCGCTGGCCTGCGACGGACCCGAGCTGCGCACCTACGGACTCAGCGCGGAAGAAAACGAGCGGCTGGGGCTGCCGTGCGGGGGCCGGTTGTCGGTGGTGGTCGAGCCGTGCACCGTCGCCACCCATCTCGCGCACGTCGAGCGGCTGCTCGAGGCACTCGGTGCGCGCGGCTGCGTGCGACGCACGCTGGAACTCGGCAGCGGCGCCTGCAGTGCCGAGCCGGTGGACGCCATGGAGGCGCTGCGCTTCGCCGACGGCGTGCTGAGCCACACGCTGGGCCCGCGTTTCCGGCTGCTGCTGATCGGCGCCGGGCAGGTTGCGCAGTGCGTCGCCACGCTCGCCACGATGCTCGACTACCGCGTGATGGTCTGCGATCCGCGCGCCGCGCAGCTCGCCGACTGGCGTGGTCCGGACGTCGAACTGGTGCAGGATTTCCCCGACGACTTCCTGCGCGGCGCGACGGTCGACCGGCACACCGCGATCATCACGCTGACCCACGATCCGCGCATCGACGACATGGCGCTGATGGAAGCGCTGCACATGGACGCGTTCTACGTCGGCGCGCTGGGCAGCGTGCGCACCTCGGCGAAACGCCGCGAGCGGCTGCGCCGGCTCGACGTCGACGAGCAAAGCCTGGCGCGGCTGCATGCACCGGTGGGCCTGTCGATCGGCAGCAAGCGGCCGATGGAGGTCGCGATCGCGATCATGGGCGAGCTGATCGCGCTGCGCCGCGGCAGCCTGCCGCGGTGAGCACCGCCACGCCGGCGCGCCGCATCGGCGCGCTGCTGCTCGCCGCCGGCGTGGGCCGGCGCTTCGGCAGCGACAAGCGCGAGGCACGCCTGGCCGACGGTACGCCGATGCTCGAGGCGGCGTTGGGCACGCTGCGCGCGTGTTGTGACGAGGTGATCGTGGTGGTGGGGGCGGCCGACAGCGAACCTGCGTTCGCGGCACGCTGTCCCGGCGCGCGCGTGGTACGCGCGCCGCGCAGCGGTGGCGGCATGGGGTATTCGCTGGCCGACGGCATCGCGCACGCCGGTGACTGGGACGCCTGCCTGGTGGCGCTCGCCGACAAGCCGTTCGTACGCGCGGACTCCGTGCGGCAGGTGCGTGAGCTGCTGGCGACGCACGACCTGGTCGTGCCCACCCACGGCGGCGCCTGGGGGCACCCGGTCGGCTTCGCGCGCCGGCTGTTTCCCGCGCTGGCCCAACTTGCGGGTGACGCCGGGGCGCGCGGTGTGATCGTCGCCGAACGCGAGCGCGCGTGGTTCGTCGAACTCGACGACCCCGGCGTGCTCACCGACGTCGACACCCCCACCGATTTAATGGGGTCAGAGTCGAATTAATTGCCCTCACGCGCCCAGTCGGTTCGTCCACCGGCCGTTTCCCGCTCCAGGAGTTCGATCATCGCCCGCGCCGCATTCGACAGCGTGCGCTCGCGGTGGAACACGTAGCCCAGCTGGCGCGCAAGCCGCACCCCGGGCAGTTCGAGCGCGACCAGTTCCTCGGTCAGCATGCTGTCGGGCAGCACGGTCCAGCCCAGCCCGATGGTCGCCAGCATGCGCAACGTTTCCAGATAGTTGGTCGACATGCCGGTCTCCAGCACCACGCCGGCGGTATCGAAAAGTTGCCGCAGGATCTGGCCGGTGTAGGTGCCGGTACCCGGGAGCACCGCGGGGTAACCGCCGAGTTCCACCACGCTGGTCCGCCGGCGCGCCGCGAGCGGGTGTTCGCGCGCGACCATCACCGACAACGGGTCGGGCCAGACCCGCTGCGATTCGAGGCGTGGCGTGGAACCGTCGGGCGCCAGCGTGATCACGGCGAGTTCGTAGTCTCCCTGCGCCACGGCGTCGTGGGCCTTTTCGGAATCCATGAACTCGATGGCGAGCCGGACCGCGGGGTAACGCTGCGCGAAGGCGCGCAGCACCGGCGGCAGCCGGTGCAGCCCGATGTGGTGGCTGGTCGCGATCACCAGCGGCCCGCTCACGGCACCGCTGAGATCCCGGATCGCGCGTTCGGTGTCCTCGAGCTCGCGCACGATGCGTTGCGCCCGCGGCAGCAGCCGTCGTCCCCCCTCGGTCAGCGAGATGCGGCGCCCGATGCGGTCGAACAGCCGCACGCCGAGGCGGGCCTCGAGCGCCGCCACGCGCTTGCTGATTGCGGGTTGCGTCAGGTGCAGCCGCTCGGCGGCCAGCGAGAACGATTCGTTGCCGGCCACGGCCAGAAACGCGCGCAGCAGATCGGTGTCCATGGGAGGTGCCGTTAGGTGCATAACCAGATGGAATCGGAAGAATGAAAACAATGAATTTGCGGCATTGCAAGCGCAGTCCCTAAAATAGGCACCGACACCGACCGGAAACCTCGCGCCATGGCAGCACGAACGCTCTACGACAAACTCTGGGACAACCACCTCGTGCAGCAGCGCGAGGACGGCACCGCGCTCCTCTACATCGACCGTCACCTGATCCACGAGGTCACTTCGCCGCAAGCCTTCGAAGGCCTGGCGCTGGCCGGGCGCGCGCCGTGGCGGCTGGAGGCGAATCTCGCGGTGCCCGATCACAACGTCTCCACCGACCCGGAGGAGCGCAAGGGCGGCTACGCGGTGATGAAGGACGTTGTGTCGAGGATCCAGCTGCAGACGCTGGACGAGAACTGCGAGCGCTTCGGCATCCGCGAGATCCGCCTCGCCGACCGCCGGCAGGGAATCGTGCACGTGATCGGACCCGAGACCGGTGCGGTGCTGCCGGGCATGACCGTGGTCTGCGGCGACTCGCACACCTCGACGCACGGCGCCTTCGGTTGCCTCGCGCACGGCATCGGCACCAGCGAGGTCGAGCATGTGCTGGCCACGCAATGCCTGGTCACGCGCAAGATGAAGAACATGCTGGTGCGCGTGGATGGGCGGCTCGGGGCCGGCGTCTCGGCCAAGGATCTGGTGCTGGCGGTGATCGGGCGCATCGGCACCGCGGGCGGCACCGGCTACGCGATGGAGTTCGGCGGCGAGGCGATCCGCGCGCTGTCGATGGAAGGCCGGATGACGATCTGCAACATGGCGATCGAGGCCGGTGCGCGCGCGGGGCTGGTCGGCGTCGACGACACCACCATCGAGTACGTGCGCGGACGCGAGTTTGCCCCGCGCGGGGAACTGCTCGAGCGCGCGATCGCCGCGTGGCGGGGGCTGGTCAGCGACGCCGATGCCGCCTTCGACCGCGTGGTGGAACTGCGTGCCGAGGACATCGAGCCGCAGGTGTCCTGGGGCAACTCCCCCGAGATGGTGGCGCCGGTGTCGGGGCAGGTGCCGGATCCGGCGGCGATCGGCGATGCCGGCAAACGGGCCGGCGTCGAGCGCGCGCTCGCCTACATGGGGCTCACGCCCGGCATGCGCATCGGGGACATCCGCGTGGACCGTGTGTTCATCGGCTCGTGCACCAACTCGCGCATCGAGGACCTGCGCGCGGCCGCGGCGGTGGTGCGCGGCCGGCGCAAGGCCGGCAGCGTCAAGCAGGTGCTGGTGGTCCCGGGCTCGGGGCAGGTCAAGGCGCAGGCCGAGGCCGAAGGGCTCGATCGGGTGTTCGCGGAGGCCGGCTTCGAATGGCGCGAGCCGGGCTGCTCGATGTGCCTGGCGATGAACGCCGACAAGCTGCTGCCCGGCGAGCATTGTGCCTCGACCTCGAACCGCAACTTCGAGGGGCGCCAGGGCCACGGCGGGCGCACGCACCTGGTGAGCCCGGCGATGGCGGCGGCCGCCGCGGTGGCCGGACATTTCGTCGACGTGCGCCGGCTGGCGAACTGAACAGGAGGACAACCATGCGTGCATTCACCGTCCACACCGGTCTCGTCGCGCCGCTCGACCGTGCGAACGTCGACACCGACCTGATCATCCCGAAGCAGTTCCTGAAGTCGATCCGCCGCAGCGGTTTCGGCCCCAATCTGTTCGACGGCCTGCGCTACCTCGACGAAGGCGTTCCCGACGCGGACTGCAGCCGCCGTCCGCTGAACCCGGACTTCGTGCTGAACCAGCCGCGCTACCAGGGCGCCAGCGTGCTGCTCGCGCGGCACAATTTCGGCTGCGGCTCGAGCCGCGAGCACGCACCGTGGGCGCTCGACGACTACGGTTTCCGTGCGGTCATCGCACCGGGTTTTGCCGATATTTTCTTCAATAATTGTTTTCAAAATGGTTTGTTACCCATTGTTCTCGAAGAGAAAATAGTCGACAAGCTGTTCGCCGACGTGGCGGCGCACGAAGGCTACGCGCTGACCATCGACCTCGAGGGGCAGGAAGTGCGCACGCCCGGTGGCGAGAGCTTCGGCTTCGCGATCGACGCGTTCCGCAAGCACTGCCTGCTCAACGGACTGGACGATATCGGGCTCACGCTGCAGCAAACGGAGTCGATCCGCGCCTTCGAGGCGCGCCAGCGGGAGCAGGCACCCTGGCTGTGGGTGGGCTGATCCAGGAAAGAATGCAAGACATCACAAAGTACGTGTAACACTATGAATATTCTGACATTGCCTGGTGACGGAATCGGCCCGGAAGTGACCGCCGAAGCGGTGCAGGTGCTGCGGGAGGCCGACCGGCGCTTCGGACTCGGCGTGCAGGTCGGGGAGGCGTTGATCGGCGGCGCGGCGATCGACGCCCACGGCACGCCGCTGCCCGACGCGACGCTGGCCGCCGCGCGGGCCGCCGACGCGATCCTGCTCGGTGCGGTCGGCGGGCCCAGGTGGGACAACCTGGAACGGTCGCTGCGCCCCGAGAAGGGGCTGCTCGGCATCCGTTCGGCGCTCGGCTTGTTCGCCAACCTGCGCCCGGCGATCCTGTACCCGCAACTGGCCGATGCCTCGACGCTGAAGCCCGAGGTGGTGGCTGGCCTCGACATCCTGATCGTGCGCGAGCTGACCGGAGGCATCTATTTCGGCGAGCCGCGGGGCATCCGCACGCTGGACAACGGCGAACGCCAGGGCTTCAACACCGACGTCTACAGCGAATCCGAGATCCGGCGCATCGGGCGGCTCGCCTTCGAGCTGGCGCGCAAGCGCGGGCGGCGGGTCTGTTCGGTCGACAAGGCGAACGTGCTCGAGGTCACGGTGCTGTGGCGCGAGGTGATGGAGCAGCTGGCGGCGGACTATCCCGACGTGGAGTTGTCCCATATGTACGTCGACAACGCCGCGATGCAACTGGTGCGCGCGCCACGGCAGTTCGACGTGATGGTGACCGGCAACCTGTTCGGCGACATCCTTTCCGACGCCGCCGCGATGCTGACCGGCTCGATCGGGATGCTGCCCTCGGCCTCGCTGGACGCCTCCGGCAAGGGGACGTACGAGCCGGTGCACGGTTCCGCGCCGGACATCGCGGGGCAGGGCAAGGCGAACCCGCTGGCCGCGGTGCTGTCGGTGGCGATGATGTTGCGCTACACCTTCGGCCACGCGCAGGCGGCCGCTGCGATCGAGGCGGCGGTAGGGCAGGTGCTCGACGCCGGACTGCGCACCGGCGACATCATGACGCCGGGCTGCCGGCAGGTGGATACCGGGGGCATGGGCGAGGCGCTGTGCGCGGCGCTGCGCGGGGACTGATCGGCATATTCCAGGGGAGACGGTGACGATGGCCAGGACTTTCGACGTGGCGGTGGTGGGGGCGACGGGTGCGGTGGGCGAGTGCATGCTCGAGATTCTCGCCCAGCGCCGGTTCCCGGTCGGCAAGGTCTACGCGCTGGCGAGCGAGCGCTCGGTGGGGCGCACGGTGAGCTTCGGCAACCGGGAACTCGAGGTGCAGAACCTGGCCGACTTCGACTTCGGCCAGACGCAGATCGGGCTGTTCTCGCCCGGCGCCAGCGTGTCGGCGATCTACGCGCCGAAGGCCGGTGACGCCGGCTGCGTGGTGATCGACAACACCTCGCAGTTCCGCTACGACGACGACATCCCGCTGGTCGTGCCGGAAGTGAACGCGCACGCGATCGCGCACTACCGCAACCGCAACATCATCGCGAACCCGAACTGCAGCACCATCCAGATGCTGGTCGCACTGAAGCCGATCCACGACGCGGTGGGCATCACGCGGATCAACGTCGCGACCTACCAGGCCGTCTCGGGCACCGGCAAGGAAGCGATCGAGGAACTGGCCACCCAGACCGCGAACCTGCTGAACGGGCGCCCGGTCGAGCCGAAGGTGTACCCGAAGCAGATCGCCTTCAACGTGCTGCCGCATATCGACGCCTTCCAGGACAACGGCTACACCAAGGAAGAGATGAAGATGGTGTGGGAGACCAGGAAGATCATGGGCGACGACGCGATCCAGGTGAACGCGACCTGCGTGCGCGTGCCGGTCTTCTACGGGCATTCGGAAGCGGTGCACATCGAGACGCGCGACAAGATCTCGGCGGCCGACGCGCAGCGCCTGCTGGCGGCGGCGCCGGGGGTCGTGCTGCTCGACGAACGCAAGCCAGGCGGCTACCCGACGCCGGTCGGGGATGCCAGCGGCACCGACCCGGTCTACGTGGGACGCGTACGCGAGGACATCTCGCACCCGCGCGGATTGAACCTGTGGGTGGTGTCCGACAACGTCCGCAAAGGAGCCGCACTGAACAGCATCCAGATCGCCGAATCCTTGATAGAACGCTATTTGTGACCAATACTCGAAGCCGGTATTGGTCCCGCCCGGGTCCGCGCACCGGCATTCCGGGGGCGTTCAGATGAAGGATCGTCGATGATCAGGAAGCACGCAGCATCCGCACTTCTCGCGGCGGTGGCCTTGCAGGCGTCGCTGGCCCACGGGCTGGGGCTCGGCGACATCACGCTCCGCTCCGCGCTCGACGAGCCGCTCGACGCCGAGATCCGCCTGCGTGGCACCGGGGATCTCGACCCCGCGCAGATCCTGATCCGCCTCGGGTCGGTTAGTGATTTCGACCGTGCCGGCGTCGATCGCGTGCAGTTCCTGTCGGATCTGCACTTCGAGGTCCGGCTCGATGGCAACGGCGACGGGGTGGTGCAGGTCAGCACCGATCGTCCGGTCAACGAACCCTATCTGGACTTCATCGTCGAGGCACGCTGGCCGAGCGGGCGTGTGCTGCGCGAATACACCGTGCTGCTCGATCTGCCGACCTATACCGAGGCCAGCAGCGCGGCCGCGAGTCCGCCGTCTGCGGCGCGCCGCGCGCAGAGCCGCCCGGCCGATGACGGTGGGCTGGCGCCCGGCGCGGACCAGTATCGCGTGCGCTCCGGTGACACGCTGTGGCGGATCGCGAGTCGCGCGCGCCCGGGTGGTGTGTCGGTGCACCAGATGATGAACGCGATCCACCGCGACAATCCGCAGGCATTCATCGGCGGCGACATCGACCGCTTGCGTGCCGGTGAAGTCCTGCGCCTGCCGCAGGGCAGCGAGATCAACGAGTTGTCGGACGCACCGGTGGCACCGGCTGCTCCGGCGACATCGACCGAGGACGCGGCTGCGGTGCCGGCGCCGACCCAGGTCCCCGAAGCCACGTCCGCCGCGGGCGACGCTCCGGCCGAGGAACCCGCCAGCGACGGTTACCTGGCGATTGCCGGTGACGCGCAGGCACCGGCCGGCGAGGTGGCCGCGGGTGGCGAGGCCAGCGAGCCCGAGGCGGCAGCCGCCGATGGCGTCGCGGCCGTCGCAGGCGAGGAACTGACCGCCGCGCAGGAAAGCCTGCTCGCCGCCGAGCGCGCGAACACCGAACTGCAGGAGCGCGTCGCCGCGCTCGAGGCGCAGGTCGCGGACTTCCAGAAGCTGGCCGAACTCGAGGAGAAGGGGCGGGAGCAAGCGTCGGCACCCGCCGAGCCGTCCGGTTTCGTGCAGCGGATCCTCGACAGCACGCTGGCCTGGCTGCTGCTCGCGCTGGCGATGCTGGCGGCGATGGTGGCGTTCCTGGTGCGTCGGCGGCGCACGGTCAGTGACTTCGTTCCAGCCGCGTTCGGTGGTGCCCGCGCCGAGGTTCCCGAGGCGGCCCCGGTGGCCCGTGCCACGAGTGCCGGTGGCGCCAGCGCAACGACGGGCGCGGCAACGACTGCCCCTGCGATTCCCGCATCGCCCGTGCCGGCGCCGCCGGCGGTTACCGACGCCGGTGACGTCACCGACCCGGTGTCGGAGGCCGACATCTACCTCGCCTACGGGCGAGCGGATCGTGCCGAGGAGATCCTGCGCGAGGCGCTGCGCAGCCACGGTGATGACGGCGAGGTGCGGCTGAAGCTGATGGAGCTGGTCGCCGCGCGCGGCGACGAGAGCGAATTCCTGCGCCACTTCGGCGCGCTCGAAGGCAACGTCAGCGCGCAGCAGGCGGCGCGCGCCATTCTCGAGCAGCACGGGCGCCTGCAGTGGATCGATGCGGCGGCTCCGGCCGCTGGCGCCGCGCTGGCGGCGGTCGCGCTGGAACCTGCGCTGAACCGGGAGCAGCCGCTGCAGATCGATCTGGCGGCCGAACTGCAGCAAGTCGCCGACACGCTCGGTGGCACCGGCGCCGCGCCGGCGGTGCCCGCGGGTGGCGAGCATCGCGTGATTCTCGCCAAGACCGAGCAGGCGATTGCGCGAGCCGCTGCCGAGCTCGATCTCGGTGCCGATTCGCTGGCGACCACCGATACCTTCGATGGTGAGCTCGGTGAACTCGACCTCTCGCTCGACCTTGACGATCTCGGCGAGGCCGAGGCGGCCGATGCCGCGGACAGTGCCGACGAACTGCCCGAGTTCGACCTGCCGCTCGGGGAGCTGGAACTCGATACCTCGGCCGGCACCGCAACGGGCGTGGCGTTCGACGAGGATCTGGCACTGCTCGAGGGCAGCGACGAAACGGCGACCAAACTCGATCTGGCGCGGGCTTACCTCGACATGGGTGACCTCGACGGGGCGCGCGACATCCTCGAGGAGGTCGAACAGGAAGGCAACGCGACCCAGCGCGAGGAAGCGGCGGCGCTGCTCGCGCGCGTGCGCGGCAACCACTGAGGTCATGACGCACGCCGGACCGCGGCGCATCGCGCTGGGCCTCGAGTACCACGGGGGCGGTTTCGCGGGCTGGCAGGCCCAGCGCGACCCGGGACTTGCAACCGTACAGGAAGCGCTGGAAGCCGCGCTCGCGCGCGTGGCCGCGCATCCGGTCAGCACCGTCTGCGCGGGGCGCACCGACGCCGGCGTGCATGCCAGCGGCCAGGTGGTTCACTTCGATACCGATGCCGAACGCCCGCTGCGCGCGTGGGTGCTCGGCGCGAACGCGTGGCTGCCGCGCGGCGTCGCGGTGCAGTGGGCGCAGGCGGTTGCACCCGCGTTCCATGCCCGCTTCTCGGCCGTGCACCGCCGCTACCGTTACCTGATCCTCACGCGCGCGCAGCGCCCCGCGCTGCTGGCCGGCGCGGTGTGCCACGAGCGGCGCGCGCTCGACGCCGAAGGCATGCACGAGGCGGCCCAGCGCCTGCTCGGGGAGCGCGACTTCAGCGCCTTCCGTGGCGCAGGATGCCAGTCACGCACGCCGATGCGCCGGGTCGACCGCATCGCGGTCGAACGCGATGGCGAGCTGCTCGCGATCGACATCACGGCCAATGCCTTCCTGCTGCACATGGTGCGCAACATCGCCGGCTCGCTGCTCGCGATCGGTCGCGGCGAGCGCCCCGTCGAGTGGCTCACCGGGGTGCTGGACGGACGCGACCGCACGCGCGCCGGCGTCACCGCACCGGCGCAGGGGCTGTATCTGGTCGAGGTGGGCTATGACGCCCACTGGGGGTTGCCGCGCGCGGGCGAGGCGCCACGGCTGGCGCGCTGAGCGCCGCGGCGCGCTTCTGCTAGAATCCGCGCCCTGCGCCAGCACGGAACCACACGACGTTGCGAATCCGGGTCAAGATCTGCGGCATCACCCGCGAACACGACGCGCTGCTTGTCGCCCGGGCGGGGGCCGATGCGGTCGGCTTCGTGCACTGGGCGCGCAGCCCACGCGCGGTCAGCGTGGAGCGCGCGCGTGCGATCGCCGCGGTGCTGCCACCGTTCGTGAGCACGGTGGCGCTGTTCGTCGATCCGTCGGCCGACGAGGTCCGGCGCGTGATCGACGGCGTCCGGCCGGATCTGCTGCAGTTCCACGGCGACGAGGAGCCGGCCTTCTGCGCCGGTTTCGGTGTGCCGTACATCAAGGCGCTGAAGATCCGCGACCGCGCGCCCGATCCGGTGGTGCTGGGCTATCATGCCGGCGCGCGCGGGCTGCTGCTCGACACGCACGACCCGGTGGCCGTCGGCGGCACCGGTCGCAGCTTCGACTGGTCGCTGGCGCCGAGCGATGTCCGGCGGCCGATCGTGCTCGCCGGCGGGTTGGACGCGGGCAACGTGGCGCGCGAGATCGCGGCGGTGCGGCCATGGGCGGTGGACGTGAGCAGCGGCGTCGAATCCGCGCCGGGGATCAAGGACGAGGCGCGGCTCGGCGCCTTCATGCGGGCGGTCGCAGCCGCCGGCGGCGACTGACACTACAGGAATCCGACGATGAGCTGGCTCGACAAGATTGTACCGGCGGTGGTGCGCCGCGGTGAGCAGGACCGCAAGAGCACCGTGCCCGAGGGCCTGTGGGACAAGTGCATCAAGTGCGAGGCGGTGCTGTACCGGCCGGAACTCGAGCGCAACCTCGACGTCTGCCCGAAGTGCGACCATCACATGCGCATCGGCGCGCGCCGGCGGCTCGACGTCTTCCTCGATCCCGAGGGGCGCAGCGAGCTGTTCGCCGACGTCGAGCCGGTCGACCGCCTGAAGTTCCGCGATCTGAAGAAGTACCGCGACCGCCTCACGCAGGCGCAGAAGGCCACCGGCGAGCGCGATGCGCTGGTGGCGATGCGCGGGCGCGTCGCGGGTATCGCGGTGCACGCGCTGGCCTTCGAGTTCGCCTTCCACGGCGGCTCGATGGGTTATGCGGTCGGCGAGAAGTTCACGCGCGCGGCGAACGCCTCGCTCGAGCAGCGCGTGCCGCTGGTGTGCTTCTCGGCCAGCGGCGGCGCGCGCATGCAGGAGGCGCTGATCTCGCTGATGCAGATGGCCAAGACCAGCGCCGTGCTGCAGCGGCTGAAGGAGGCCGGCGTTCCGTACATCTCGGTGCTGACCGACCCGATCTACGGCGGCGTATCGGCGAGTCTCGCGATCCTCGGCGACATCAACATCGCCGAACCGCAGGCGCGCGCGGGCTTCGCCGGACCGAACATCATCGAACAGACGATCCGCCAGAAGCTGCCGCGCGGGTTCCAGCGCAGCGAGTTCCTGCTCGAGCACGGCGCGATCGACATGATCATGCACCGAAATGACCTCAGGCCGCGCATCGCGGCATTGCTGGCCAAGCTCGGGCAGCTGCCGGCGCCGGAGGCCGGCTGAGCACGACGGGCGGCGGGAGCGTGGCGGTGCCACGGACGCTGCCTGACTGGCTGGCGGCGATCGAGGGGGCGCATCCGGCCGAGATCGCGCTCGGGCTCGAACGGGTGGGTGAGGTCGCGCGGCGGATGGGACTGGCGTCGGGAGCCGCGCGCGTGATCACGGTGGGCGGCACGAACGGGAAGGGGTCCTGCGTCGCGGTGCTCGAGGGGCTGCTGCTTGCCGGCGGTGCGCGCGTCGGGGCGTACACCTCGCCGCACCTGGTGCGTTACAACGAGCGGGTGCGGGTGCGGGGCGAGGAGGCCAGCGACGCGGCGTTGTGCGCGGCGTTCGAGGCCGTCGAAGCGGCGCGCGGAACCACGGCGCTGACCTTCTTCGAGTTCGGCACGCTGGCGGCGCTCGAGGTGTTCCGCCACGCCGGCTGTGACTGGCTGCTGCTCGAGGTGGGGCTCGGCGGGCGGCTCGATGCGGTGAACCTGGTCGACGCGGACGTGGCGGTCGTGACCTCGATCGCGATCGATCACACCGACTGGCTGGGCGCCGACCGCGGGTCGATTGCACGCGAGAAGGCCGGGATCTTCCGCCACGCGCGCCCGGCCGTCTGCGGGGACCGCGATCCGCCGGCGGCGCTGCGCGCCAGCGCGCGCACGCTGGGCGCGCCGTGGTATGCGATCGGCATCGATTTCGACGCCGCCGAGCAGGCGGGCGGCTGGCGCTGGCACGGACGCGCGGTGGACGGCACGCGGCTCGAGCGTGCGATCACCGGGATACCGGCCCTGCTGGGCGAGAACGTCGCGTGTGCGCTGCAGGCGCTGGCG
>CAUJIL010000275.1 GCA_963204845.1 Pseudomonadota bacterium
AACGCCGTAGATTCGGCCTGTGGCCGAACACAATGTCCGGGCACAGCCCGGACCTACGCGAACACGGCACGGCGCACGAACGCCGTAGGTTCGGCCTGTGGCCGAACACAATGTCCGGGCACGCCCGGATCTACGCGAACACGGCACGGCGCACGAACGCTGTAGGTTCGGCCTGTGGCCGAACGGGATTGGCACGAACGTCCGGGTACAGCCCGGACCAGGCGACCGCCAGCAAGCGGGTTCCGGCGATCGCACCCCTCACCGTGGCGAAGACGCTCGGCCGACGTCGATATTCTTGACAAACGTCAGCGATCACCAACTGCAAAAGTCGATGCCCACACCCACACGGTTGCCCGATGAATGCAATAAAAACAATATGTTGTAGCATCTTCTCGTAACCGCCCCGAGAAGCTGGCACGCAATCTGCTGAGTACGCTCCAGCCAAAGCAACAACCTCGTCTACCTACAAGGAGTTCAAGATCATGAAAACATCCAGCACGCTCGCCCTGCTCGGTGCCGCGGCCCTGTCGCTGGCCAGCGTCACGGCGTCGGCCGCCCCTGTTCTCGGTGCCCAGCTGTATTACGCCGGCGGCACCGTGACGGTGACCTCGTTGCCGGTGACCTCCGGCTACACGAGCGAGCTCGGGCTCTACGACGCGAGTTTCACGCGCCTCGGCTACATCATGAACGACGAACCGTCAGGCGTGACGGTGGACATCACGTCGCTGATCAGCGGAAGCGGCATCAGCGCCGGCGACGAGCTGATATTCGGCATTCGCATCGTGGGACTTGGATACGAGTATTTCATGGGCGGCGCCGGCCGCAATCCCGACCAGCTCATGCACGCGACCGTCGATGTGACGTCCACCAGCCCGGTGTACACGGCAATCGTCGGTTTCGAGGACATCTTCGGTGGTGGCGACCTCGATTTCGACGACAACCGCTTCCAGTTCGAAGGCGGCATCCGCAGCGAGGTGCCGGTGCCCGGCACGCTGGGCCTGCTGGGTCTCGGCCTGGCCGGACTGGGACTGACGCGCCGCCGCCAGGAGTCCTGAGCGGAGCAACGACCTGGCAACGCGAAGGATCGCACCTGCCCGAACCCGCCGCCTGGCGGGTTCGCTTTTTTGGGGGATGCCGACGCTGCTCCGCATCGCAGCCCGCTGACTCGACGGTGCCCCCTGCCGATGAGGCTGCGTCCGGGGGTGACCGGACGATCGACCTCACCGTAGAATCGCCCCGGCTTCGCTCCCCGCGACCGCAATCACACGACGTTCGACACCATGAATCTGCTGCGCGACATCCTTCCGCCCACCAACATCCGGACCGACGTCCAAGCCCGGACCCGGAGGGCGCTGTTCGAACTGGCGGCAACGCTGTTCGCCGAGTCGATGGGCGGAATCGACGCCGGCGCAATCGTGGAGAGCCTGCTGGCCAGGGAAAGGCTGGGTTCGACCGGACTCGGCCACGGAGTGGCCGTACCCCATGCCCGTATCAGCGGGCTGTCCGGCCCGCTGGGTGCATTCCTGCGCCTGGCGACACCGCTGCCGTTCGAGGCCCCCGACGCGGTGCCCGTCTCGCTGGTGTTCGTGCTGCTGGTTCCCGAACAGGCCACCGAGCGGCATCTGCAGATCCTGGCCCAGATCGCGGAGATGCTCTCCGACGGTCAGGTTCGCGAGCAGTTGCAGGCCGCTGCCGACGCGCTCGCGGTGCGGCGCCTTTTCACGAGTTGGGAACCACACCTGCGCTAGCCGTCGCACAATGCGCCTCGCACGACAGCACGACCACCGCTGCTGACTGGCCGGTGGACTCTGTTCAGGCTGATGTCCTGGCGGCGGCAAAACGCTCGACCTTGTCGGTCGCGCCCGAAACGATCAGCAGGTCCCCCGCCAGCACCGCGCTACCGGGGGTGGCGTGCTGGAAGTCTTCCTGGTGGCGCTTGATCCCGACCACCGTGACACCATAGCGTTCGCGCACCTGCGATTCGGCCAGGGTGCGGCCGTGACAGAACGCGGGCGCATGGATCTTGGCGATCGCGAAGCCGTCGTCGAATTCGATAAAGTCGATCATCCGGCCGCTGATCAGGTGGGCAACGCGCTCGCCCATATCGGCTTCCGGAAACACCACGTGATGAGCACCGATGCGCTGGGCGATCTTGCCGTGCTCCGCGCTCATCGCCTTGACCCAGATGTCGGGAACGCCGAGCTCGTTCAGGGCCATCACCGTCATCAGGCTCGCCGCGAGATCGCTGCCGATGCCCACGATCGCGTGCGCGAAGTCGGCCACGCCGAGCTGGCGCATGGTCATCGTGTTCGTCGCGTCCGCCTGCACCGCATGAGTGAGCAGGTCCGCCCACTCGTGCACCGGTTCCTCGTCGTGGTCGATCCCCATCACGTCGTGACCGAGGCGCATCAACGACCGGGCGACGGAACCGCCGAAACGGCCGAGTCCGATGACGACGACGCTGTCACCGCGGGAAAATGCGAACTGTTCGGTGAATAACCTAGCCAACAATGGGGTGTTCCTCTGGATAACGGTAGGGCATCCGGTGCGCGCCCAGCGCCAACGACGTCGCCAGCGTGATGGTGCCTACGCGTCCCACGTACATCAAGGCCACGAGTATCGCTTGCGCCGAAGGCGGCAGGTCCGCGGTGATTCCGGTCGACAGTCCGACGGTTCCGAACGCCGAGATCACCTCGAAGATGACCCGGTCGGTCGCGATATCGGTGCTGCGCAGTATGCCGAGCGTGCCGAGCACCACGACCAGGCTGCCCAGCATCAACACGGTGATCGCCTGGCGCTGGGCCTCGGTGCTGATGCGCCTGCCGAATGCCTCGCTGTCGCTGCGTCCCCGCACCTCGGCGACGACCAGCAGCAGCAGGATCATCGCCGAGCCGATCTTGACCCCGCCGGCGGTACCGGCACTGCCCCCGCCGATGAACATCAGGAAGTAGTGCAGCGCCAGACTCTCGTGGCTCAGGGCTCCAATATCGATCGCATTGAAACCGGCCGTGCGCGCCGACACCGACGCGAAGGCGGCCGACAACAGTTTGTCACCGACCGCCATCGGCCCGAGCGTCACCGGGTTCGACCATTCGAACAGCAACAGCACGCCGGCGCCGCCGACGAGCAGGCCCAGCGTTCCCGCGAGCGTCAGTTTGGTGTGCAGGGACCAGTGCCGCGGGTCGCGCCATCGGGAGCGCAATTCGTGCAGTACCGGAAAGCCGATGCCACCGACCACGATCGCCACCATCACCGGCAGCAGGATCAGACTGTCCGTGGCATAGCGCACCAGGCTGTCGGCGTGAATCGAGAATCCCGCGTTGTTGAACGCCGACACCGCGTGGAAAACCCCGCTCCACGCGGCCTCGTCCCACGGCAGGCCGTAGCCGAAACGCAGCCGGGTGGTCAAGGCGAACGCGATCGCCGTCTCCACGAGCAGGGTTACCACCAGCACCACCGCGGCAACGCCGGTAACATCACCTATGCCCAGCGAATGCGTTTCGGCCTGCGTGACCAGCTTGGTGCGCAACCGCAACGAGCGGTTCACCATCAGGCCGAGGAGCGTGGCCGCGGTCATCATGCCGAAGCCCCCGATCTGGAACAGCAGCAGAATCACGCCCTGCCCGAACGCCGACCAGTAGCTGCCGGTATCCACCGTGACCAGCCCGGTGACGCACACCGCCGACACCGACGTGAACAGGGCCACGAACACCGGCGCCCCACCCGGCTCGACGCGCGCCATCGGCAAGGCGAGCAAACAGGTTCCGGCGAGGATCGTGAGCAGGAACGCCAGCGGAACCACCCGCGCCGGATGTCTCACCTCGCTGATTCTCACGTCCGCCCCTTCTCCACGCCCACCTTCCAAAGCATTGCGGTCACCTCGGCACACGCCCGGAGATCACGGTATCGATTCGACCGTATAGCGCTCGATGCGCACGCTGGCGGACCAGTGGTCGCGCGGCAGCCCGGCCTTTTCCTTCAGGCGGCCGAGGAACTCCCGCGGTTCGGCCAGCATTTCCCACACCGACGGCAGGAAGGTCGCGCGGCGCAGGCGGTCGCAGAACACCACACCGTCGATGCCGGGACGCAGCTGGCGCAGCAGGTCTTCCTCGCTCGCGAACGCGAGCGGCTCCGGCGTGCCGAGCACCGCCACGTGCAGTTCGGTGGCGGCGAACTCGGCGGCGTCGAGGCGCGGGAAACGCGGATCACGGAACGCCGCGGCGTACGCCATCTCGGCCACGTCCTCGGCCAGCGTGCGCCGCGCCTCGAGCGTGCCCATGCAGCCGCGCAACCGCCCGTGCAGATACAGCGTCACGAAACTGGAGCGGCGCACCGCCAGCGCGGGCGCCAGCGTCTCGCGCTCGATTTCGATCCGCTCGCCGGCGATGCCGGCGGCGATCGCCGCCCGCGCCAGCGCCAGCAGTTGCGCGCGCTCGGCGTCGTCGTAGATGCGCTCAGTCGAAATACCATGCCCCATAGCCGACCACCCGTTCCCTGTCCCCGGCGGCGGTATCGCCGGAATTGCACAACGCCACCGTATGTGCGCGCAACCCGCGCGCCGCCGCGAACTGCAGCAGCCCCGCGAGCGCCACGGCGCCGCAGGCGCGTTGTGGCGTGAGCGCGCGCCAGTCGAGCGCCTCGATCGCCGCGCAGGTCGCGCGATCGAGCGCGCACGCCGTGGCGTAGTCGTGATAGTGGCTCAGGTCGGTGCTGACGACCAGCAGCGTGCCGGGCTCGTCCGCGACCTCACCGATCACCTGCGCGACCTCGTCCGCGCTGGCCTCGCCCACCACCAGCGGCAACAGCAGGAACTCGCCCAGCACTTCCTGCAGGAACGGCAACTGCACCTCGAGGCTGTGCTCGCGTGCGTGCGCCGCGTCGCTGCGGCTCAGCTGCGGCAGTGCAACCAGCCGCGCACCCAGCTCGCGGTCGATGGCCACCGACCCCAGCGGCGTGGCGAAGACCTCGCACCGCGGCAGCGCGAGCCCGCGCAACGCGACGCGGTGCGCCGGCCCGAGCAGCAGCACCCGCCGCAGCGCCGCCGCGTGCGGGCGCAACAGCGCGTAGGCAGACGCCGCCACGCCGCCCGAATACACATATCCCGCGTGCGGCACCACCAGCGCGCTCGGCCGTGCCGTACGCGCCGGAGCGGCCGCGAGCAACGCCCGCACCTCGGCGCCCAGCCGCAGCGGATCGGCCGGATAGAAAAGCCCCGCCACCGCGGGTTCGCGTATCGCCGGCATAGCCTGGATCCTGCGATCGACCGGGGTCACGATGCACCGGGCGCGTCGCGGTTGGCAAGCGCGGCGCGGTGCCTCCGGAGCTGCGCAGGAAACAGAACCGGCACCTGTCTTCTTGTTGCATCGATCGGCACCCAGGATATACATTCGTCCCGTGTATATCTTCGGATTATCGCCATGAAACTCGCGAAGTGGGGCAACAGCCTGGCCATCCGCCTGCCCGCGGCCGTCGTCGAGGCACTCGACCTGAAGGACGGTGACGACATCGAGATCGACATCGCGGGTGCGCGCCGCCTGGAGGTGAAACGCTCCGAGGACAGCGCACAGGTGCTGGATCGGCTGAAGAAATTCCGCGGCCGCCTGCCCGCGGATTTCCGCTTCGATCGGCTGGAAGCCAATGCCCGCTGAGCATTTCGTCGATACCAACGTGCTGGTGTATCTGCTCGCGGCGGAGGCAGCGAAGGCCGACACCGCCGCGCGTCTGCTGCGCATGGACGCCGTCGTCAGCGTGCAGGTCCTGAACGAGCTGGCCAACGTGGCCCGTCGGAAGTGCGGGCTCGACTGGAGCGAACTCAACGAATTGATCACCGGGGTCCGCCGGGTGTGCCGGGTCGTGCCGCTCACGGTGGAGACACATGAACACGGTCTGGCGCTGGCGCAACGGTACCAGCTGTCGATCTACGACGCCCTGATCGTCGCGGCCGCCGTGCAATCGGGGTGCCGGACCCTGAACAGCGAGGATATGCAACACGGCATGCGTTTCGGCTCGCTGCAGGTGCGCAACCCGTTTCGGTGATCCGGCTCGCGTCGCAGCCGGATTTCCTCAGGCCTTCAGCAACGCGCGCACGCCCGCCACGACGGCGTCCTTGCGCGGAAACAGCGGCACCTCCATCTCGGGCGCGAAGGGAATCTGGGTATCCTGCGCGTTCAGCCTCAGCGGCGCTGCCCGCAGGCTGTCGAACGCCAGCTCGACGACGCGGCAGCAGATCTCGGCGCCGGCGCCGCAGGTCCGATGGGCCGGATCCACCACCACCAGATACCCGGTGCGCACCACGGACTGCACGATGGTGTCGATGTCCAGCGGCGCCAGCGTGCGCGGGTCCACCACCTCGGCCTCGATACCCTGCGTGGCGAGTTCCGCCGCCGCCTCCAGCGCCGTGCGCACACCGCCGGCGATGCCCACCAGGGTGACGTCGCTGCCGCGGCGCTTGATGTCCGCCACCCCCAGCGGCACCACGTAATCCTCCGCCGGCACATGGCCGCTGCACAGCCAGAGGTTCGCGTCCTCGAAACACAGCACCGGGTTGTCGTCGCGTATCGCCGCCTTCAGCAAGCCCTTGGCATCGAAGGCCGAGGCCGGCGCGATGATCTTCAGGCCCGGTACGTTCATGAACGCGGGATAGGGACGGTCGGAATGGTGTGCGCCCAACGCCATCCCGTACATCATGGACACGCGGAAGGTCACTGGCAGGCGCGCCTGGCCACCGGACATGTAGCGGGTCTTGGCCGCCTGGTTCACGAACTGGTCCATCGCCGCGTACAAGAAATTCGCGATCGTCATGTCGACCACCGGCCGCATTCCCGTCATCGCCGCTCCCAGGCTGGCGCCGACGAAACCGGTTTCGGACAGCGGCGTATCGAAGACCCTGTTCTTCGGGAAGTCCTGCGCGAAGCCGGTGCCTCCCCACAGGTTGCAGCGCACGTCCTCCCCGAAGACGATCACCGCCGGATCGCGCTCGAGTTCCTCGCGTTGCGCCTCGTTGATTGCCGCCAGGTAGATCATGTCCCGCCGCTGTTGCGGCTCGGGGCGATCGACCGTGTGCGTGGCGATCGAATTGCGCTGCGGCGCGGTCGGACAATAGAGATCGTCGTAGGCATCGGCTGCGACCGGGTGCGGACTCCGCCGTGCGAACTCCACCGCCGCGGCGACCTCGGCGGCCGCCGCGGCCATCACCTGATCCAGTTCCGCGGAGGAAATCAGCTCCCGTTGCAGCAGCAGGGCCGGAAAGTTGCGCACCGGATCACGCAGTTCCATCCATTCCCGCACCTCCTCGTCGCTGCGGTACGGTGCCGCGCCGACCAGGCTCTCCGCGTGATCGCGGAACCGGTACGTTTTCGCCTCGACGAAGGTCGGTCCCTCGCCGTTGCGGGCCCGGGTGCAGGCGGTAGCCACCGCATCGAACACCGCCAGCGGATCCTGCCCGTCGACGATCACGCCCGGGATGCCGTAGCCCGCCGCCCGCTGGGCCATGTCCTGCAGATTGCAGACCTCGGCCGTGGGCGTGGTCACGCCGTAGAGGTTGTTCTCGCAGACGAACACCACCGGCAGCCGCCAGGCGGCGGCCATGTTGATGGCCTCGTGGAACGCGCCGGCACCGGTGGCAGCATCCCCCAGGAACGCCAGCACGATGCGCTCGCTGTCACCGCGCAGACTCGCACCGAGCGCCGCACCGGTGGCGATCGGCAGACTGCCCGCCACGATGCCGGATTCGCCCAGGCTGCCGACGGCGAAATCCGCCAGGTGCAGCGATCCGCCCTTGCCCTTGCACACGCCGGTGCTGCGCGCCAGCAATTCCGCCATCAAGGGTGCCAGCGCGGCGCCCTTGCCGATGGGATGCCCGTGCGAGCGGTGGTAGCCGGTCATCCAGGCGTTGTCGCCGGCCGCCATGCAGGCACCCACGATGGCTGCCTCCTGGCCGATACACAGATGCACCCCGCCGGGTATCTCGCCGCGTTTCTGCAGGCGGATGACCGCTTCCTCGAAATAGCGGATTCGCAGCACCCGCCGCAGCATCTCGGTCAGGAACACCTTGTCGCGCACCATGAACACCTCCCGGGTCGTTGACGCAGCGCGGATGCCGGCCGTCGTGATCAGCGAATATAGGGTGCCACCGGAACCGGGTACAGCCGCCGCGAATTGCCATGTGTTCATTTGGGGCCGGGTTCCGCTCGAGGAACTAGCAACCGTGCGCGCGTTCCAAGGCAGCATCATGGACCACACCGCGTTCCCCTCCGCCGTTGCGACCCGCCACTGGCACGCGCTCGGGGATGGCCGTGTGCAGTGCGACGCCTGCCCGCGTTTCTGCCGCCTGCGCCCGGGGCAACGCGGGCTGTGCTACGTGCGCGCCAACCAGGACGGCGCCGTGGTGCTTACCACGTGGGGACGTTCGAGCGGCTTCTGCGTGGACCCGATCGAGAAGAAGCCGCTCAATCATTTCCTGCCCGGCACGCCGGTGCTTTCCTTCGGCACCGCCGGCTGCAACCTCGCGTGCACGTTCTGCCAGAACTGGGACATCAGCAAGTCGCGCGCCCGGCACACCATCGCCGACCGCGCCGACCCGGAGACGATCGCGCGTGCCGCACGCTCGCTCGGCGCGCGCAGCGTCGCATACACCTACAACGATCCGACCGTATTCCTCGAGTACGCGATCGACGTCGCGCACGCCTGCCGCGCGAGCGGCATCGCATCGGTCGCGGTCACCGCGGGCTACATCACCGCGGCGGCGCGGGCGGATTTCTTTCCGGCGATGGACGCGGCGAACGTCGACCTGAAAGCGTTCAGCGACGACTTCTACCACCGCGTCTGCGGGGCACGTCTCGCGCCGGTACTCGACTCGCTGGGCTGGCTGCGCCACGAGACGCGGGTGTGGCTGGAACTCACGACGCTGCTGATCCCGGGCCACAATGACTCCGACGCCGAACTCGAGGCGATGACGCGCTGGGTGGTCGATAATCTGGGCGCGGACGTGCCGTGGCATTTCACCGCGTTTCATCCGGACTGGAAGATGCGCGACCTCCCTCCCACGCCGCGCGCCACGCTGGAGCGTGCCCACGCGATCGCGCGCACCAACGGCGTGCGCCACGCCTATACCGGCAACGTGCGCGACCCGGAGCGCGCCGCGACCCGCTGTCACGCCTGCGCGACGCTGCTGATCGGACGCGACGGTTACCGGATCTCCGCGTGGCATCTCACGGCCGATGGCCGCTGCCCGCGCTGCCACACGCCCTGTCCCGGACGCTTCGAGGCGACACCCGGCGACTGGGGCGCGCGGCGACTGCCGGTGCAGCCGGGGGATTTCCACGCCTGAGCCTTTGGTTACACTTGCCCGCTACCAGACTCTGCCGGCCAGCAAGGAGAGCAGCGGGTGAACCCGATCGATGACCGCACACCGATACTCGTCGGCGCCGGGCAGTGCGTGGAGCGCGGCGCGAACGGCGAGCCGCCGGTGGCGTTCGCGGCGCGTGCGGCCGCGGCGGCAATCCTCGATACCGGAACGCAGGGGCTGGCGGCGGCGATCGACACCATCGCCGTCATCCGTTTTTTCAGCGACTCGCTGCCGATCTGGGCCTGCCCGTTCGGCCGCAGCGACAACCCGCCGCAGTCGGTCGCGCAGCGCATCGGCGCCAACCCGCGGCAGCGTATCTACACCGCCATCGGCGGCAACGAGCCGCAGTCGCGCCTGATCGAGTTCGCGCGCGACATCGCGCGCGGCGAGCGCGAACTGGTGCTGCTGGCCGGCGCCGAGGCGATCCGCAACGAACGCCACGCGCGCCGCAACGGAATCGAGCTGGACTGGAACGAAAGCCACAACGCCCCGTTCGAGGACCGCGCTGCGGGGCACGATCTGCTCGCGCCGCACGAGATCGCCAACGGCCTGATGCTGCCGGTGGACTGCTACAGCCTGATCGAACAGACGCGCGCCAGCCGCGCCGGGCGCAGCGTGGCGGCGCACCGCGAGCACATGGCGCGGCTGTGGGCCGCGTTCAGCGCGATCGCCGCGGGCAATCCCATGGCCCAGTTCGCGGGCTCGCTGAGTGCCGCGGAGATCCTCGCCGCCCCGCCGATGACGCATCTGTACACCCGGCGCATGGTCGCACAGGACGGCGTGAACCAGGGCGCGGCGCTGCTGCTGACCAGCGTGGCGAAGGCGCGCGAGCTCGGCATTGCGCGCGAGCGCTGGGTGTTCCTGCACGGACTGGCCGAGGGACGCGAACCGCTGCTGAGCGAGCGGCCCGATCCGGGCGCCTCGCCGGTCGCCGGCGCGGTGCTGGCGCGCGCCTTCGCGCTGGCCGGCCTCGGCATCGACGCCATCGGTCCGATCGACGTCTACAGCTGCTTCCCGTGCGCGGTCAGTGTGATCGCCGAACATCTGGGCCTGCCCGACGACGGCAGCCACGCGCTGACGCTGACCGGCGGGCTGCCGTTCTTCGGCGGCCCCGGCAACAACTACACGATGCACGGGATCGCGGAAATGGTGCAGCGCCTGCGCCGCGCGCCGCAGGCCTTCGGACTGATCACGGCCAACGGCGGCATGCTGTCGAAGCACGCGGCGGGAATCTATTCCTGCCGCGAGGCGACGGTGGACTGGCGCGATGCATCGACCACGGTCGCCGGCAACGATGCCGGACGCCGGCCGATCACGACACGCCCGGCGGCAGGTCGAATCGTGGGCTGGACCGTCGTCTGGGTCGACGGCGAACCCGCGCACGGCGTGATCATCGCCGACGACGACCACGACCGGCGCTTCGTGGCGCGCACCGCACCCGGTGACCGCGGCACCGTCGCCGCGTTGCTCGCGGCCGATCGCAGCGGTGCGCGGGTGCGCGTGCACGCGGCCACCGGTGATACGCTGCACTTCACGCTGGATGACGATCACTGATTCGCAGCGGCCGCGGCCGCGCAAGGGGAACGACGATGTTGCGCCTGTCCAATCTCGATGCGGCGCTGCTGCACGGCGAGACGCCGGAAATGCCGATGCACACCATGGGCATCCTGCTGCTCGAGAAACCCGCACACGCGTTCTACGAGCGGCTGGAGCGCACGCTGAACGCGCGCCTGCACCTGATCCCGCCGTTCCGGCGCCGCCTCGTGGCCGGCCCGATGCAGATCGGCGACCCGCACTGGATCGAGGACCCCGACTTCCGGCTGTCGAACCACCTGCTGCGCGCGGCGATCCCGGCGCCCGGCGGCAAACGCGAACTGCAGGCCTTCGCCGGCATGCTGGCCGGCCGGCTGCTCGACCGCTCGCGCCCGCTGTGGGAGATGCACGTGGTCGAAGGCCTGCGCGGCGGGTCGATCGCGCTGATCGTGAAGGTACATCACGCCGTGATGGACGGCTCGCGGCTGGTCGCGCTGATGGGCGCGCTGCTCGACCCGTCGCCACGCGTGCGCCGCGTGCCGCCGCCGGGCGACTGGGAACCGGAGCAGGAGCCATCGCTCGGCTGGAAGGCGCTCGACACCTCGCGTTCGCTGCTCAGGCGTCCGTACCACCTGCTGCGCAGCGTGACCGAGATCGGCGCGACCCTGCTGCGCCGCGAGGATTCCGCGCACACAGCGGACCATGACGATGCCGGCGGCCCGCCGCGCCCGCGCGTCTTCAGCGCGCCGCCCACGCCGTTCAACGGCCGCCTGTCGACGCTGCGCGCGCTCGGCATGAACGACGTGTCGCTGGATACCGTCAAGGCGATCAAGGACGCCTTCGGCACCACGGTGAACGACGTGGTGCTCGCCGCGAGCTGCGCGGCGCTGCGCGAATGGCTGCTCGCGCACGACGCGCTGCCGGAGGAGCCGCTGCTCGCCACTGTGCCGGTCGCGCAGCCCGCCGACGAGAACGACCCCGAACGCGGCAACCGCATCTCGATGATCCTGGTGGCGCTGCCGATCGGGGAAAAAGACCCGGTGCAACGGCTGCGCGCGATCAACGCCCAGACCGCGGGCGCCAAGAAGCGCCACTCGAGCGGCAAGGGCGATGTGTTCCGGCAGACCGCGGACCTGTTGCTGAACATGTTCCTGCCCGCGACGCTGTCGCGGATCATGACGGTCTATGCGAGCAGCGAGCTGGCCGACCGCATCGCGCCGCCGTGGAACCTCGTGATCTCGAACGTGCCCGGGCCGCAGAAGCCGCTCTACTGCGCCGGGGCGCGCGTGCAGCGAATCTACCCGTTCGGCCCGCTGCAGCTCGGCTCCGGGATCAACATCACGGTGATCAGCGCGATGGGGCGCCTGTGCGTGGGCGCACTGGCGTGCCGGCGCATGATGCCCGACGTGGCACTGGTCACCGACACCTTCGCGGCCGAGATCGCGCGGCTCGAACGCGCCGCGCGTGGCGCGCGGCGACGCGCCGGCACGGCAGTCAGTCGTCGGCCGGCTCGTACCAGATAGGCGAGGTGTAGGCACGCTCCTGGTGCACCAGCTCGGTGCCGGCAGGCAGCTCGACACCGAGTCGCAGCCGGTCGTACAGCACCCAGCGCGGCGTCGGGATCTCGAGCACGCGCACGTAGTAGAACGCGCGCGCCGCCGGATCGAATTCCGGATCGCTCCACACGGTCGCGAGTTCGGCGGCGCCGATAGTGTTGCTCCAGGTCGCCTTCGCGACATCCACCGTGTTGCCGACCGGCGGCAGCACGCCCGCGGCATCGGGCTCGCGCACACCGGACCACGCGACGTCGAAGACCTTTTCGTGCGTCGCACCTTGCGCGTCCACCCAGCCCTTAACCACCTGCACGCGGTCCAGGTTCGCGCCGTCGGGTTCCTTGAGCGCCCAGAGCAGGAAGGTCGGCGCGCGCGCATCCTGTGGCTGCGCCGGCAGGTCGGCCCCCATCGGCACGCCGCGCGCGTAGCCGTTCAGCGCCGGATTGGGACCCGCCAGGTCATTCGCGCCGTAGTTCCAGCCGCCGAAGAAGCGCACCGTGATGCGCGGCCCCGTGCTCGCGTAGACCTCGCGGCGCGCCATCGCGTCGAAGATCGCCTTGCGCGTGTTCTGCGTGGCCCACACCGCCGCGTAGCCCGAGGCGAGCTGGATCGTGTTCGGCATCCCGGCCTCGGGAATTCCCCACGGGCGCTTGGTGCGCAGCGGGCCCGGCTCGTCGTGCGCGGCCTTGCCCCAGAAGTTCTCTTCCTCGACGGCCGCCAGCGCGGTGTGCGAATCGGTGCTGCCGATCAGTCCGAAGCGGTACGGGTTCTCGCCCGTGCGTCCGGCGATCGCGAGCCCGAGGCGCAGCGCCGGCCGCGCGTACTGGTGCTGCTGCATCCACGGCTGCTGCGGCGTGTTCATCAGGATGTTGAACTGGTCCCAGCGCCCGTAATCGGCGAACGCATCGCCGGGCGACTGCAGCGGGTGCGTCTCGCTGTCGCCCTTGATCTGCGTGACCTCGACCACCGGCTCCCAGCGGGCACGCTCGCGTGCGTAGGCCGCGTCGATCGGCTTGCCGCCGAAGTCCTTGTCGGAAAACATCAAGCCGCCGCTCAGGTTGCTGTTGTGCGGGATCGCGAGCGCGCGCCCGCCGGTGCTCTCTTCGTAGCGCGCCAGGTAGCGCCACAGTTCCTCGGGATTCTCGCTGTCGAACGACGAGTACGGCGCCACCTGCGAGGTGCGCTCGGCGCCGTCGCGGAACACCACCACGCGATGCAGGTTGTTGCCGTCCGGAGCAGAACTCCACTCGTAGCCGATCAGCGCCGTGAACTCGCCGGGCGTATTCGCGGCATCGGCGAGCCGGCCGATCTCGTGCCACGGCGAGGGATGTCCCTCGGGTATATCCACCAGCGGCTTGCCGGTCGCGTACGATTCGCCGATCTGGATCATCATGCGTCCCATGCCGTCGCGCTGCCCTGCGAGCAGGGCTTCACGCCAGCCACGCGCGGTCTCGTTGCGCAGGATCGTCGGATCCCCGGCACGCACCAGGCGCATCACGCCGAGGTACTCGGCATGATCGGCGACGACGAGAAAGTCGAGCGGCCGGCCGATGCGCGCCGCCATGCCGTGGCTGGCGGTGACCGTCTCGCCGCGCGCAAAGCGGTACGCGTCGGCCGGCGTCAATCCGGCAGCACCGAACAGGTTCGCGTCCAGCGACAGCGAGGTGTGCAGGTGCGTATCGCCCCAGTACACGCGCTGTGGCAGATCCTTGCCCGCCCACGGCGAGTAGCTCGGCTGTTCCGCCAGCGCCGCGGAAGCCGCACCCACAGCCACGCAGAGCGCGAGCGCGCGCCGGCTCCCTCTCGTCATCTTCCCCTGATGCATCGCATGACCCTCCCGCAGAAGCCACATGAACGGATTGCAATCATCCCCAACTGCCCCGCACACAGCATACGCCGTATAGTCGGAACGCAGAAATATTCCAACGAATGTCGCGAGGGGAGCAGCCGTTGAGCACGCTGATCGACCTGACACCGGACGAAGTCCTGTCCACCACGCGCGCCGTGCGCAAGCGTCTCGACCTGCAGCGCGCGGTGCCACGCGAACTCGTCGCCGAATGCATCGCGCTCGCGATGCAGGCGCCGAACGGCTCCAACATGAACACCTGGCGCTTCGTCGCGGTCGACGACCGTGCAACCGTGGCGCGCATGGCCGCAATCTACGACGCAGCAATGGAAGACCAGATCCGCTCGCTGGGCGACGCAACGGGCGAGAACTACGCCGGCGCCTCGATTCCCGGCGCACAGCAGATCGGCGAGTCGGTGCAGTACCTGCGCGAGCACATGGCCGAAGTGCCGGTGCTGGTCGTGCCGGTGTTCGCCGGGCGCACCGAAGGCGCGAACCTGTTCCTGCAGGCGAGCCTGTGGGGATCGATCGTGCAGTCGGTGTGGAGCTTCATGCTCGCGCTGCGCCCGCGCGGGCTCGGCAGTTGCTGGACCACCGTTCACCTGCACCGCGAGCGCGAGATGGCCGAGCTGCTCGGCATTCCCGCCCACTATACCCAGGTCGGCCTGTTCCCGGTCGCATACACGCTGGGCACCGATTTCAGCCCCGCCTGGCGCCGCCCGGTGGACGAGGTGCTGTTCTGGAACGCCTTCGCCCGCGGCAGCGACTGAGGCAAGCACACGGCGCCGGCGCCTGCGCGCGCCGCTCGCACTGGTTTCCGCATTATCACAAGCACAGGAGACTTCAGGCATGACGACGACCACCACCCACCGCACGCGCGCCCTGCACATAGCCTGCGCGCTCGCCTGTGCGGCGTCCGTGCAACTGGTGTACGCACAGGACCCGGGCGCCGGCCAGGGCAGCGCGCTCGAGGAGATCATCGTCACCGCGCAGAAACGCGAACAGAACCTGCAGAACGTGCCGGTCGCCGTGACCGCGCTCTCCAGCGACATGCTCGAGAAGTTCCGCGTCACGGCAATCAACGACATCGCCGGCCTCGCGCCGAATCTGCAGATCATCACGCAAGGTATCCAGGCGATCCCGATCATCACCATCCGCGGCATCAGCTCCGGCGTCTCCGACAGCGCGGTGGACCCGAAGGTGGGCCTCTACCTCGACGGCGTCTACATCGGGCGCAGCGTGGGCGCGATCTTCGACATTGCCGATATCGAGCGCGTCGAGGTGCTGCGCGGTCCGCAGGGAACGCTGTTCGGTCGCAACGCCACCGGCGGTGCGATCAGCCTGATCACCGCCGCACCGAGCGGCGAGTTCGGTCTGCGCCAGGATCTGTCGGCGGGCAATTTCGATGCGTGGCGCACGCGCACCACGCTCGACCTGCCCGCCTGGGGCAATCTGGCGCTCAAATTCACCTACCTGCACGACGACCGCGGCGGCATGGTCGACAACCTGATCGGCGGGCACAGCATCGACCTGCGCCAGCGCGACCCGCGCCTCGGCGTGCTGGAGTACGAGGACGAGCTCGGCAGCCGCGACGTCGACGCGTTCATGGCGGCTGCGCGCTTCCAGGCAACTGACGATCTCACGATCGACTACCGTTTCGATTACACCGACAGCGAGACCGTGGCCTACCCCACGCAGCAGCTCGGCATCATCGACGGCTCGCCAACCGAACCGCTGATGGAATTCGTGTACTCGCTGCAGCCGGGCTATGGCGGCATCACGAACCTGTCGCCTGATCGTCTCGATCGCGTCGCCGCCGCCACCAGCGTGCAGCCTATGACCGTCGAGGGGCACAATCTCACGCTGAGCTGGGATCTGGCCGATGGCATCAACCTCAAGAGCATCACCGCGTATCGCGAGCTCGACCAGGACCCCAATATTTTCGACCTCGCGGCGACAGGCGGCTGGAAGCTCGGCGCGGCGCAGCTGGAGGGCATGCTGTCGGGCAACTTCGGTGCAATCTTCGACCCCGCGAACGCACCGGGTCCGAACGACTTCTTCTTCAACCTGCTGACCGCGCGCTCGATGGAGCAGGAACAGTTCACGCAGGAACTGCAGCTCACGGTCACGCGCGATCGTTACGACCTGGTTGCCGGCCTGTTCTATTTCGACGAGGAATCGCCGTCAGTCGATGCGCTCGGCATCATGCAGCCGGTCACCAACGGCGTCGTCGTACCCGCCTGGTACGACAGCGTGTTCGGCAGCGGCACCACCGAGTCCGAGGCGCGCAACGAGTCGCTTGCGATCTACGCGCAGGCGACGTGGCACGCTACGGAGAAGCTCGACCTGACCGCAGGCATCCGCTACACCGAGGACGAGCGTGAAACCGAACTGATCCAGATCGCCGCTGCCACCGGCAGCCAGCTGCAGCCCGGCACCTACAGTGACGACTTCAACAAGACGAGCTACACGCTGATCGCGGACTACTGGGTCACCGAGGACGTGATGGCGTACGTGAAGTTCTCGACCGGTTTCGTCTCGGGCGGCATCATGAGCGGCATCCCGTACGAGCCCGAGGAACTGGAGAGCTGGGAAGCGGGCGTCAAGTCGCAATTCCTCGACAACCGCCTGCGCATCAATGCAGTCGGCTTCTTCATGGATTTCACGGACCTTCAAGTGCAGACCTTCATCAACGGTTCGCAGCGCTACGACAACGCCGGCGCGGCCGAAATCCAGGGTATCGAGATCGAGGTCGATGCCGTGCCGGTCGACGGGCTGACGCTGGGCGGCACCTTCGGCTGGACCGACTACGAATACAAGGAGTACATCCTGCCGCCCTACGGCGACATCGCCGACTACGGCTACTCGCCGTGGACCCCGGAGCGCACGGCACGGCTCTCGGCGCAATACGATTTCCCGGCGTTCTCGTGCGGTGGCAATGCGTTCATGCGCCTCGACGGACGCTATCGTTCCCGCGCCGAGATCAGTGTGATGCCCACCTTCGATGCGGAGATCGACAAGGTGGCGTACAGCGAGTCGCACTGGATGCTCGACGCACGGGCCGGAGTAGCCGAGATCCCGCTCGGCAAGACCGCGATCAGCGTCTCGGCGTGGGCGAAGAACCTGCTGAACGAGGACGAGGTGATCGTCTACGGCGCGACCGTGATCAACCAGATGGCGAGCTACGCGCCCGAGCGAACCTACGGCCTCGACCTCTCGCTCCGCCTGTAGGTCCGGGCTGTGCCCGGACATTGTTCCCCGCCGTAGGTCCGGGCTGTGCCCGGACATTGAATTCGTTCGGCCACAGGCCGAACCTACGCCCTCGTGTAGGTCCGGGCTGTGCCCGGACACGTATTCATATGCCTGACGTTCCACCACACAGGGCGCCCCGGCCATGACGACCACCGACGAACCCCGTGACACCGGCACCGACCAAACCGGACGCGCGCCCGGCACCCTGCGCGACGGCGACCGCCGCCTGATGCTGGTCGGCACCCACGTACTGGTCGCACTGA
>CAUJIL010000276.1 GCA_963204845.1 Pseudomonadota bacterium
GCGGACGGCCTGGTTGCGTATTCCACGCGATGGTGAACAAGGATTCCACCGCTTTTCGGGTCGGTGTGGAATGTTGTTCACGATGGCGTGGAACGCTGTTCACAATCGTGGCCGACGGGTCGGGAGGTGGCTGGAGATGACTTGAACAGGCCGTAGGCTGCGCGCTTTTTGCAGATGAGGAGCGCGCGCCGATGCCGAACTCGAGGATCTCCATGACGAACCTGAAGCGGCTGATCGAGCTGCAGTCGAGCAACCTCACGGTACGGGAGATGGCCGCGGCGCTGTCGATGTCGAGCGGCGCGGTGTCGAAGTACCTGACGGCGATCCGGGCGGCGGGTCTGACGGCGCAGGCGGCCGCGTCCTTGAGCGAGGCGGAGCTCGAACGGCGGGTCTTTGGCGAGAAGACGCCGGCGGCGCCGGCGCGCTTCGCGCCGGTGGACTGCGGCTGGGTACACGGGGAGCTCAAGCGCCACCGTCACGTGACGCTGCGGCTGCTCTGGGAGGAGTACCGCGAACGCCACGGCGAGGCGGCCTACCGCTACAGCGCGTTCTGCGACACGTACCGGCGGTGGGAGAAGCGGCTGAAGCGCTCGATGCGCCAGCGGCACTTCGCGGGCGAGAAGCTGTTCGTCGACTATGCGGGGCCGACGGTGCCGATCTACGGACGGTCGGGAGATGAGGTGCTGCGGGCGCACCTGTTCGTCGGGGCACTCGGCGCGAGCGGCTACGCGTACGCCGAGGCGACGCGCGGCGAGGCGCTGCCGGACTGGCTGGGCGCGCACGTGCGGGCGTTCGAGTACTACGGGGCGGTGCCGCAGATCCTGGTGCCCGACAACCCGCGTGTGGGGGTGACGAAGGCGGACCGGTACGAGCCGCAGCTGCAGCGCTCGTACGAGGAGCTCGCGGGGCACTACGGCGCGGTGGTGATCCCGGCGCGGCCGTACCGGCCGAAGGACAAGGCGAAGGCGGAGCTGACGGTGCAGCTGGTGGAGCGCTGGATCCTCGCGCGGCTGCGTCACCAACGCTTCTTCAGCCTCGAGGAGCTCAATGCGGCGATCGTGCCGCTGCTCTCGGACCTGAACGCCCGGCCGTTCCAGAAGCTCCCCGGGAGCCGCCTGAGCGTGTTCGAGGCGCTGGATCGGCCGGCGATGCGCGCGTTGCCGACGACGCCGTACGTGTACGCCGAGTGGAAGGCGGTGCGGGTGGCGTTCGACTACCACATCGAGATCGAACGGCACTACTACAGCGTGCCGCATGCCCTGGCCGGCCACGAGGTGTGGGCGCGCTATGGGGCGCGCACCGTCGAGATCCTGCACCGCGGCGTGCGGGTGGCGAGCCACCTGCGCTCCTACCAGCGCGGCGGCTACACGACCGATGCGGCGCACATGCCCGCCGCGCATCGGGCGCATGCCGAGTGGACGCCGAAGCGCCTCATCGACTGGGGCGTCTCGATCGGGGCGGCCACGGGCGCGGTGGTCGAGCACCTGCTGGTGACGAAGCCGCATCCCGAGCAGGGCTACCGGGCCTGCCTCGGGCTGCTGGCGCTGGCGCGCAGTTACGGCGAGGCGCGGCTGGAAGCGGCGAGCCGGCTCGCGCTCGCGCTGCAGAGCCCGCGACGCGCGACCGTGAAGTCGATCCTCGAGAGCGGTCGCGACCGGCGTCGCCCGGACGAGACCGTGGAGCTCGACCTGCCGACGCACGGCAACGTGCGCGGCCCCGGCTATTACCACTGACCTGAACCCCACCGAAGGAGACGACCGACGATGCTGACCCACAACACCCTGGAAACGCTGCGAGCGCTGAAGTTGCACGGTATGGCCGCGGCGCTCGAGGAGCAGCAGAGCATGCCCTCGACCCATGATCTCTCGTTCGAGGAGCGCCTGGCGCTGCTCGTGGACCGGGAGCGGCTGTACCGCGACAACACCCGCCGCACGCGCCTCCTGCAGCAGGCGCGCCTGAAGGTCGCGCAGGCCTGCCTCGAGGACCTCGACTACAAGGCCGCCCGCGGTCTCGACAAGCGCCAGATCGCGAGCCTCGCGAGCTGCGAGTGGGTGCGGCGGGGGCAGAACGTGTTGATCACCGGCCCCACCGGCTCGGGCAAGACCTGGCTCGCCTGCGCGCTCGCGCAGCACGCCTGCCGCGAGGGGCTCTCGGCGCTCTACTGGCGCGTGCCGCGCCTCTTCGAGGAACTGCGGATCGCGCACGGCGACGGCAGCTACCTGCGCCTCCTGAAGCGCATCGAGAAGGCCTCGATCCTGGTGCTCGACGACTGGGGCCTCAGCGCCCTCGGCGCCCAGGACCGCGCCGACCTGCTCGAGATCCTCGACGATCGCGTACCCGCTCGCTCGACGATCCTCATCAGCCAGCTGCCCGTCGACACCTGGCACGCCTACCTCGGGGAGCCCACGCTCGCCGATGCGATCCTCGATCGGCTCGTGCATCACAGCCACCGCATCCCGCTCGCGATGCACGGCGACTCGATGCGCAAGCAGGCGCGAGCATGAACGACATCGAACCCGGAGCTTCTGCCGCCTGCGGCGGCAGACTGCGTGATGGGTCGGAACGGATGAAACCGGACCCCAAAACCCGCCTCGCCTTGACCGATCGTGAACACCTGACGTAAAACTCAACGCTCCAGCAACCTCCGCCGCGCGCTGTTCACGATCGCGTGGAAACGGCGTTCACCATCGCTGGAATACGCACCTGCCGGATGCCCGCGACATCGAGACTCGCGGGGCCTTCGGCTCCGCCACGTTCCGGTTGACGCAGAGTCTGCGGATGACCGGGGAATTCCGCTATCAGGTCGAGCGCGTCACCGCGCGTTCGGCCATCGGCGGGCCCGCACA
>CAUJIL010000277.1 GCA_963204845.1 Pseudomonadota bacterium
CGCGATGCGCATGCTCTCGGGGCAGCAGGACGGTTCGCTGTCGCGCGAGGCGACCGCCTACAAGCTGTACTGGGCGGTGTGGCACCGCAACCTCGGCAAGCTGGCGATGGACGTGCTGGGCCCCGAGGCGGAATTGATCGCGGACGCGCCGTACGAACTGACGCGGCTGCAGTCGCTGTTCCTGTTCACCCGCTCGGACACGATCTACGGCGGCACCAACCAGATCCAGCGCAACATCATCGCCGAGCGCGCGCTCGGGATGCCCAAGGAACCGCGCCCGGCGCGCGCGTAGGCCCCCGGGTCGGGGCGGGTCCGCTGCCCGCGTCTCCCCCCGAGCGCACTCACAAGACATCACGTAAAACGAACGGAGAATCCACGATGACCCTGTCCCCGCGCTACGTCGAAGGCCACAACCTGCTGGCCGGCAAATCCGTACTGATTACCGCCGCGGCTGGTGCCGGCATCGGTTTCGCGGCGGCGAAGAAGTGCGTCGAGGAAGGCTGCCGCGCGATCTTCGTCAGCGACATCCACGAGGGACGCACCGCACAGGCGGTCGAGGCGCTGAAGGCGCTCGGCGGCACGCAGCAGGTGTTCGGGCTGGTGGCCAACGTCACCGACGAGCAGCAGGTGCAGGCACTGGTGAACGCGGCCGAGGAGAAGCTCGGCGGCGTGGACGTGCTGATCAACAACGCCGGGCTTGGCGGCACCAGGGCGCTGGTCGAGATGAGCGACGAGGAGTGGCACCGCGTGCTCGACATCACGCTGACCGGCACCATGCGCATGACGCGCGCGATGCTGCGCATCATGCAGCCGCGCAAGGCGGGCGTGATCGTGAACAACGCCTCGGTGCTCGGCTGGCGCGCGCAGCCCGACCAGTGCCATTACGCGGCCGCCAAGGCCGGCGTGATGGCGCTGACGCGGTGCGCGGCGATGGAGGCCGCGCCCTACGGCATCCGCATCAACGCGGTCTCGCCCTCGCTGGCGCTGCACGACTTCCTGAAGAAGACCACGCCGGTGGACCTGCTACGCGAACTCGAGCAGAAGGAAGCCTTCGGTCGCGGCGCCGAGGTTTGGGAAGTCGCCAACGTGATGGTCTTCCTGGCCAGCGATTACGCGAGCTACATGACCGGCGAGATCGTGGCGGTCAGCAGCCAGCACGCGTGAGCCGACGCGGGCTTGCCTGAGCAGCTGTCGGGATTGTTTACATGACACTAAGACCGGATGCTTCGACGGGGCTTGGCTGGTACGTTAAACCCTTTTATTTTCAGATTCTTGCGTCCGGCACACGATTGGTGGCGCGGAGATTGCTTAGCACGGCTCTGCGTGCGTTGGCCGATACAGGGTCAAACCTACGAGTCCAGTTCCGGAGAAACACTTGTGGATCACCGGATGCGTTTTGCGAGCACGCGTCGACCCGAAATCCAGCCAAGGAGAAGACCACCCATGAAAGCAGTTTCTATCCTTTCAACTTCCGTAGTGGCAGCGTTGTTGCTGGCCGGCACCGCACAGGCGGCAACGCTGTCGGGAACCGGGTCACCGGATTCGAATGCGGCTCTGGCCGGAGGTACGGTGATCGATTTCGAGTCGACCGCCAGCGGCGATTACGGCAGCCTGACCATCGGCAACGTAACCTTCAAGGGCATCGACGATACCCTGCGGGTGACCTCGGACTACGCGGGCAGCTACAACACTCGCGGGCGTCTCTATCTGGAGAACGGCCCCTATGACAGCAGCATGGCGTATTCGATGCGGTTCGATTTCGCCGCGGCAGTGAGCGCGTTCGGCTTCAACTGGGGTGCTGCCGACAACATCTGGCTGCTGTCGGCTTACGATGCAACGGACAGCCTGTTGGGCAGTTATTCGTTGACTGCGACGGGCCCGAGCAACGCAGGCGAGTACTTCGGTCTGGCCTTCGGCGGTATCGCGTACGCGACGCTCGTCAACCAGTCCGGTGATGCCGGTGACTACGTCATGATCGACAACTTCACCTATAACGGTGGCGGTGACGTCGAAGTTCCGGAGCCCACCTCGCTCGCGCTGTTCGGATTGGGGTTGGCCGGTCTGGTCGCCTCGCGCAGGAAGCGCTCTGCCTGAGGTTGGTCGCAGGGGCACCCCGGTGGTGCCCCTGCCTTGCATCGCGTACGCTCGTGCGTCCCTTCGTCACGCGACACTGCTGATTTTTTCGACCCGGTGTTCTGATCGGAAAATGGAAACGTGATGGAGCGGATCGGGTCCTCCGTGTTGCTCAACCTGCGCTTCGACATGCGCGCCCCGGCGTTCGGGACGCCGGCCAGCCGGCTCTATCCCGAGGCGGTGCGCATCGCAGAGTTCTGCGATCGCCACGGTTTCCACACCATCAGCCTGTCGGAGCACCACGGCGCCGACGATGGCTACAACCCGGCGCCGATGGTGCTGGCGAGCGCGATCGCCGCGCGCACCGCACACGTGCGCATCGTGCTCGGCGCGCTGATCCTGCCGCTGCACGACCCGGTGCGCGTGGCCGAGGACATCGCGGTGCTCGACAACCTGAGCGGCGGGCGCATCGTGCTGGTGGTCGCCGGCGGCTACGTCGCCTCCGAGTACCGGATGTTCGGTCGCGACATCGCCGAGCGGCCGCGGCTGGTCGAAGACGGCATCGCGCTGCTGCGCCGTGCGTGGACCGGCGAGCCCTTCGATCATGGCGGCCGCCCGGTCCGCGTGCTGCCGCGGCCGGTGCAGGAACACCTGCCGATCCTGCTGGGCGGTTCGTCGCGCGCGGCGGCACGCCGTGCCGGGCGCATCGCCGACGGCTTCGTGACCCACCTCGACGACTTGTACCAGGTCTATGCCGGGGAGGCGCGCCGCCACGGGCGCAATCCACCGCCGAACGGACGCCCGGGTCCGAACTTCGTGCACGTCACGCACGATCCGGACCGCGCGTGGCGGCAACTGCTGCCGCACGCACTGCACGAGACCAACGCCTACGGTGCCTGGCAGGAAGACGCGGGCGTCACCGGCAGCTACCGCAGCCTGCCGACGGCGGAGGTCTTGCGCGCGAGCGGCGACTACGCGATCGTCACACCCGAGGAATGCGTCGCGCTGGCGCGGCGCAACGGGCGCCTCGACCTGCATCCGCTGATGGGCGGTATGGATCCGGCGCTGGGCTGGGAAAGCCTCGAACTGCTCGCCGCGGAAGTGCTGCCGCGACTCGGCTGAGCGGTGCGCGCATCGAGGTGACGTTCCTGCGCTGTCCGTACGGTCCGCATAACGATTGCCACGCTGCGGGAGAGCAAGCATGAACCGTGTGCCAGCCGATCTCGAGGAACCCTGGGTCAGCGCCTTCGCGTGGATCGAACGCGAACTCGGCGGGCGCGTCGTGCGTGCCGAGCGCCAGCCGCGCTGGCGTCCGGCGTGGTTCCTGGACCTCGAACGCGATGGCGAGACGCTGCCGATCTACTTCCGCGGCGATCGCGGCGCCACCGACCACGGCATCTACACACTCGAGCACGAGATGCGGGCGCTGCAGGTGCTGGAAGCGCAGGGCTTGCCAGTGCCGCACGTCTACGGTTTCTGCGAACAACCGCGCGGCATCGTGATGGAGCGCGCACCCGGGCACACCAATCTCGCGAGTTGTGCGGACCCCGCCGAGCGGCGCGCCGTGCTCGAGCATTACATGGAGCTGCTCGCGCGCATCCACGCGCTCGATACTGCCCCGTTCCTCGCCGTCGGGCTGCGGCCGCCGGTGGACGCCGAACAGGTGGCACTCGGCGATTTCGCCTACTGGGAGCGCGCGTACCGCAAGACCAAGCGGCGTCCGGAGCCGCTGATCGAGTTCGTGATCCGCTGGGTGCACCGCAACGTGCCGCGCGAACGCACGCAGGTGTGCTTCCTGGTCGGCGATTCCGGGCAGTTCCTGTTCGACGCGGGCCGCGTCACCACGATCCTCGACCTCGAGCTGGCCTGCCTGGGGGATCCGGCCGGCGACCTCGGCGCGCTGCGCTCGCGCACGCTGAGCGAGCCGCTCGGTGATATCGCCGCCGCGCTGGAGCACTACGCGCAGGTGCGCGGCGAGGCGGTCGACGTCGCCGCGGTGGACTACCACACGGTGCGTTTCGGGATCTGCACGCCGATGGCGGTCGCCGCGGTCGTCGCGGACCCACCGCCGGGAACCGATTACGTGCAGTACCTCGCGTGGTACATCGTGTATTCGCGGATGCCGCTCGAGGTGATCGCGCACCGCCAGGGCATCGTGCTCGATCCGGTGGCGGCGCCGGCGGAACGGCCGTCGCGCCACGCGGCGGGCCATGCCGCGCTGCTGGCGCGGCTCGGTGCTCCGGCCGGCGCGAGCGCGGCCGCCGCCTACGAGGTCGACACCAGCTGGCGCATCGCCGAGTACCTGCGCCGCGCCGACCTGCTCGGGCCCGACTGCGAGGCCGCCGATCTGGACGAGGCCAGTGCGCTGCTAGGCTATCGGCCGGCGGACTGGAGCGCGGCCGACGCGGCGCTCGAGCGCCTGGTCGCGAGCGCGGGCCCCGAGCGTGACGCGGAACTCGTGCGCTTCTTCCACCGCCGCCTGCAGCGCCAGGAGGCGATCCTGCGGCCCGTGCTGCGCGAGCTCGCGGACGTCGAGGTGCAGCTGCTGGGTTGATCCGCGCTGTCGGAGCCCTTTACACGTGGCACCTGCCGAAATGCTGCTGTCGCTGCGTAACCGTTTGATCCTGAATTGATTTTAACTACTGGTACGAGCCATGCAGTGCGACGTTCGGGTCCGCCGTCCGGATGGATCTCATGGAAATGCATGCGCCGCGGCGCACCGAAACACTGCAAGGAGACTGCAAATGAACGCACTCGCAAAAGGACTGCTGCCCGCCGTGCTGCTGGCGGCGGCTCCGCTGGCTCTGGCCGCACCGCTGGAAATCACGAACACCGCCCCGAGCTGGAGCAACGCCGTCGGCGGCAGCGGGATCGTGCTGAACGGCGTCAACGGGGATTTCACCGATGCACGCTGGGGCACCTCGACCGGCTCCGGCAAGAGCGGGCTCGGGTTCGATCCGAGCAACCCGCCGGCGGCCAGCTATGCGCCGGACGCGCTGTTCAAGCTCGGTGACCTGCGTCACTACAACAACCCGATCAGTTCCGGTACTGCGGCGGACTCGGTGGACCTGGACCTGCTGACCAGCGTCACCGATGCCTCGCCGTCGGGGCAGACGTTCAAGTTCCGCTTCCTGATCGACGAGACGCCGAACTCGCTACCGTGCGCCTACTCGTCGTCGACGCCGTGCGCCGACCAGATCACGTTCCAGAACCTCGACCTGAGCTCGGCGTTCAGCATCGGTGGCGTCGATTACACGCTGGCGCTGATCGGCTTCTCGTTCGACGGCCAGCAGATCAGCGACTCGTTCATCAGCCAGGAAGGTGGCACGAACACCATCGGGCTGTACGCGAAGTTCACCCAGGCCGAGGTGTCGGTGCCGGAGCCTGCCACGCTGGCGCTGTTCGGTCTGGGACTGGCCGGGTTGACGCTCGCGCGCCGCCGTTCGCCTGCTGCCTGAGGCGTACACGGCCACTTGCCGCGGGCCGGACGCTTCGGCCCGCGGCGCTTCTTGCGGCGTGCACCGGCGTCACTACAATGCGCCGATGTCCGCGTCACTGCCCCCGTCCAGCAACACCATCAACCTGCGCCGTCTGAACGGGCTGCGGCTGATCGTGCTCGCGGCCGAGATGCTCCTGGCCACGCTCGCCATCTACCGCTGGCAGCTGCCGTTGCCGGTGGCACCGGTGCTCTGGCTGTTCGCGGCGGTGACCGTGGTCGCCGCAGTGACCGCGTTGCGCCTGCGTTGGCGGTTCGCGGTGGCCGACGCGGAGCTGTTCCTGCACCTCACGCTCGAGGTGGGCGCGCTGACCGTGCTGCTGTACCTGACCGGCGGCGTCGCGAATCCCTTCGCGCCGTTCTACCTGCTGCCGCTGACGCTGACCGCGGTGTCGCTGCCCGGCGGCTACGCGTGGGCGATGGTCGCGGCGACCATGAGCTGCTACGCGCTGCTCAGCTATTTCCACCTGCCGCTGCCCGCGGTGCACGCCGGCCACGGCGGTGCGACGGTCGGGCTGCACGAACTGGGGATGTGGACCGGCTTCACGTTCAGCGCGCTGCTGATCGCCGGCTTCGGCGTGCAGATGGGGCGCTCGGTGCGTGACCGCGACCGCATGATCGCCGCGCTGCACGAACAGCAGTTGCAGCAGGACCACGTGCTCGCGCTGGGCACGCTGGCCGCCGGCGCCGCGCACGAACTGGGCACCCCGCTGTCGACGCTGGCCGTGGTGCTGAAGGACGTGGCGCCCGGTGAGACGATCGATCGCGACCGGCTCGAGCTGCTGCGCGCGCAGGTCGGGCGCTGCAAGCAGATCCTCGGCTCGCTGGCCGCCACCGCCGGCGACTGGCGCGCGGAATCCGGCACGGCGATCGGGCTCGAGGCCTGGCTGCAGGGGCTGCTCGCGCGCTGGCGCGCCGATCGTCCGGACGTGCGCGTCGAGGCCGCGCTCGAGGGGCCGCGGCCGGCACCGCGGCTGGTGATCGAGCAGACGCTGGAGCATGCGCTGACGAACATCCTCAACAACGCCGCCGACGCCTCGCCGCAGGCCGTCACCGTCAGTGCACGCTGGGATGGTGACGAACTGCTGCTCGAGGTCTGCGACCGCGGCAGCGGGCTCGCGCCGGGCATCCACGGCATGCTCGGCACTGCGGGCGTCAGCACCAAGCAGGAGGGGATGGGCCTGGGCCTGTTCCTGACGTTCCACACGCTGCGGCGCTTCGGCGGCGAGGCGCAGCTGTTCGATCGCGACGGCGGCGGCACGCGCTGCCGCGTGCGTCTGCCGCTCGCCACCCTGCGGATTTCCGATGGACACTGAAGAAAGCGCTTTCGAAGGGCCGAGCCTGCTGATCGTCGACGACGACGAGGTGTTCGCGTCGGTGCTCGCGCAGGCGTTTTGCCGCCGCGGCTACGCGGTGCGCGTCGCGCACGATGCCGAGGCGGGAATCGCCTGCGCGCGCGAGGAGTCGCCCGAGTACGCGGTGGTCGACCTGCGCATGCCCGGACCCTCGGGGCTCGAGCTGGTGCGCATTCTGAAGGAGCTCGACGAGAACACGCGCATCGTGATGCTGACCGGCTACGCCTCGATCGCGACGGCGGTCGAGGCGATCAAGCTCGGCGCGGTGCACTACCTCGCCAAGCCCGCCGATGCCGACGAGATCCAGTCCGCCTTCCATCGCGACGAGGGCGATACGGGCGTCGACGTGCCCGAGCGGCTGCTGTCGGTGAACCGCCTCGAGTGGGAGCACATCCAGAAGGTGCTGCAGGAGTGCGACGGCAACGTGTCGGAAACGGCGCGCCGACTGAACATGCACCGGCGCACGCTGCAGCGAAAATTGCAGAAACGCCCCGTGCGCAGCTGAGCGCAGCGGCGGCGCGACATTATGTCGCATTCCCGCGGCCTCTTTTTGCGGTGAGACTTGCGGCCTTTTCCGACGGCCGGGGAATCGCCATGCAACTGAAACGTGTCACTTTTCTGATCGCACTTGCCCATGTCACGGGGGCTTACGCCGACGACGCCGCCCCGGCGCACGGACTCGAGGAGGTGCTGGTGCGCGGCACGCGCATCGAGTTGCCGCA
>CAUJIL010000278.1 GCA_963204845.1 Pseudomonadota bacterium
CCTCGCGGCGTGGCTGCGTGCGCGCGGCATGCAGCCCGGCGACCACTTCGCGATCGCGCTGCGCAATCACCCGGAGTTCGTCGAGGCGATGGTCGCCGCCTCGATCACCGGCACCGTGTTCGTGCCGATCGATCCGCGCACGCGCGCCGACAAGCTCGCCTTCATGGTCAACAACTCCGCCTGCCGCGGCGTGATCTGCGCGCATTCCAACCTCGCCGTGGTGAGCGGCGCAGCGCGCGACTGCCCGCGCCTCGAGTGGCTGATGACGCTCGCCGTGGGCGAGGCCGGCGAGGTGCCCCGCACCACGCTGTTCGTGCAGCCCGCCGCCGAGGTGCTGGCCGGCCCGGCGGTGACGGTCGACCCGTACCCGGTCTCGCTGCAGCACCCGCTGCAGGTGATCTACACCTCCGGCACCACCGGCGACCCCAAGGGCATCGTCGCCAGCACGCAGCGTTTCGGCGGCACCGGCATGGTCGGCATGCTGTTCGGCTACACCCCGGACGAGCGCCCCTACACCGGCTTGTCGTTCACGCACAGCAACGCGCAGACCACCGCGCTGTGCCCGGCGCTGTGGCAAGGCTACCGCGCGGTGTTCAGCCGCAAGTTCAGCAAGTCGAAGCTGTGGGACATCTGCCGCCGCTACGACTGCACCACGTTCTCGATCCTCGGCGGCATGGCAACCGCGATCTACGCCGAACCCGCGCGTCCCTGCGACGCCGACAACCCGGTGCGCCTGATCATCAGCGGCGGCATGCCGGCGGCGATCTGGGAGGCCTTCGAGCAGCGCTTCGGCGTGCGGATCATGGAGATCTACGGCGCCAACGACGGTGGCGGTCTCGCGTTCAAGCCGCCCGGAGTCGGCCCGATCGGCTCCTTCGGCAAGCCGATGCCCGGCTACGACATCCGCATCCTCGACGACGACAACAACGAGTGTGCGCCCGGCGTGCAGGGCGAGATCTGCTGCCGGCCGGCACAGGGCAGCGCGGCATCGGTGGAGATCGAGTACCTCGGCAACCCGGATGCCTCGAAGAAAAAGATCCGCGACGGCTGGAATCGCAGCGGCGACGTCGGACACCGCGACGCCGAGGGCTGGCTCTACTTCGACTATCGCAAGGGCGGCGGCATCCGCCACAACGGCGACTTCATCAATCCCGGCTTCGTCGAGAAGGTGGTCGCCGAGCATCCCTCCGTCGACGACGTCTACGTCTACGGCGTGCCGGCGCGCTCGGGTGCCCCCGGCGAGAAGGACGTGGTCGCGGCGATCGTGGCGCGCGATCGCGCGCGCTTCGACGCGCAGGCCGTGATCGCGCATTGCCGCGCCGGACTCGAGCCGAACTTCGTGCCGGGCTACATCCAGTTGCTGGACGAAATCCCGAAGACGGCCTCGGAGAAGCCGCAGGAGCGTTTCCTGCTCGACCTGTTCCGCCCCGACGCCGACGGCGTGTTCACCGCGGGCTGATCCCACGCGATGGGGTTCGTGCGCCTCGGCGGGCACCGCGCGCCGCTGCAGGCGCCGGTCGCACGTGATGCGATCGATGCCGTGTGCCGCGAGGCACTGGGCAGCGCAACCCGCCTCACGGCGTGCGAGCACGTGCCCCACGGGCAGTTCAACACCACCTACCGCCTCGGCTTCGCCGCGCACGCACCGCTGATCCTGCGCATCGCGCCACCCTCGAACGCGCCGCTGTTCCGGCACGAACACGGCCTGCTCGCGCGCGAGTTCGCGGTGCACCGGCGCCTCGCCACCGCGAGCGACGCGATCCCCCGCATCGTTCACCACGATTTCTCGTGCGCCACGATCGAGCGGCCGTTGCTGCTGCTCGAATGCCGCCCCGGGGTGGTGTGGGACCACATCGCAACGGAGATCGCCGAGGAAGACACACACGCGCTGTGGCGGGAGTTTGGTGCACAGGTGCGGGCCATCCACGCCGTGGAAGGCGAACTGTTCGGTTTCCCGTGCGCGGGTGAAGGCCGGCACAGCCACGCGGACTGGCTGCTCGGACTGTTCGCCGACCTCGCGGCCGATCTCGACGAGCGCAAGCTGCTGGTGCCCGGACTCACCGGCTTGCGCCAGCGGTTGTGCGCCGGGCACGCGGCGCTGGAAGCACCCGCGCCGCCGCGGCTGGTGCACGGCGACCTGTGGCTGCAGAACGTGCTGGTCGAACGCCGCGCGGGCCACTGGCGGCTCAGTGCGATCCTCGATGCCGAACGCGCGTTCTGGAGCGAACCGGCCGCGGAATGGATCTTCTCGCACCTCAGCTTGCCGCCCGCGTTCTGGCAGGCCTACGGCGCGCATCCGATCGCGGGCGCCGGCGATCGCAACGCGCAGTTCCGCGTGCTCGCCTACCGCGCGCGCGCCGCGCTGCAACTGATCCTCGAGGGCTGGCGCCGCGGCACCGACACATCGTTCGCCGAACGCAATTTCGCCGCCTGCGTCGGCATGCATGCCGACCTGCACGAACCGTGGACGTGCCCCCCGTAGGTTCGGCCGGCGGCCCAACACACCGCCGGGCCCCGCCCGGACCGACGCGTACACGGCATGGTGGCCGGACGCCGGAGATTCGGCCGGT
>CAUJIL010000279.1 GCA_963204845.1 Pseudomonadota bacterium
GGGTGCGCGTACCATTTCTCCCACACCGCCACGTCACGCAGCCGGAAGTCCGCCGACAGGTCGATCACACGCACGCCTGCCTCCAGCAACCGCGGCGCTGATGCGAGCGCCACCGCGTGCGGGGTCGCGAAGAACACGACCTCGCAGTCTTCCAGCCCGGCGCTCTCGGGCGCCTGGAACGCCAGGTCGCAGTGCCCGCGCAGGTTCGGGAACAGCCGGTCGACGCGCAGCCCCGCCTCGGCGCGCGAGGTGATCGCACGCACCTCCAGCTGCGGGTGCAACGCCGCCAGCCGCAACAGCTCCACGCCCGTATAACCCGTGCCGCCGACGATACCCGCCCGGATCTTCCCGCTCACCGCCATCTCCCTCACAGTCGTGGGCAGGAATTCTATGCCGATTCACGGCCGCCGTGTGTCTTGCGCACCGGGCTGTGACCACGCGGAGCCACGCGCCCCCGGTGGTATCATGCCTGCCCCGCATGGAGATCCGGCATGAGTACCGAGCTGTTTCCCTGGCTGAAGGCACTGCACATCGTCTTCATGGTGTGCTGGTTCGCGGGCATCTTCTACCTGCCGCGGCTGTTCGTGAACCACGCGCTGGATCCCGAGCGTGCGGTCCACGAGCGCCTGTGCGTGATGGAACGCAAGCTTTACCGCTTCATCACGCCGTTCGCGTTCCTGACCGTGCTGTTCGGGCTGTGGCTGCTGTTCGCGTACAACGACGTGTACGGCTACCTGCGCAACGGCTGGATGCACGCCAAGCTCACGCTGGTCGTGCTGCTCGCGGTCTACCACTGGATCTGCGGGCGCATCGTGCGCGACTTCGCCGCCGGGCGGAATACGCGCGGCCACGTGTTCTACCGCTGGTTCAACGAGCTGCCGGTGCTGATTCTGTTCGGCTCGGTGATCCTCGTCGTCGTCAGGCCTTTCTGAGGAATTCCGCATGACCCGCTCCGCCTCGCTGTTCGAGAAGGCCAACCGTTTCATCCCGGGCGGCGTGAACTCGCCGGTGCGCGCGTTCCGCGGCGTCGGCGGCACGCCGGTGTTCTTCGCGCGTGGCGAAGGACCGTACCTGTTCGACGCCGATGGGCGCCGCTACATCGACTACGTATGCTCGTGGGGCCCGCTGATCCTCGGCCACGGACATCCCGAGGTGCTGGGCGCACTGGCGCAGCAACTGCACGAAGGATTGAGCTACGGCGCACCGACCGAGCTCGAGGTCGAGATGGCCGAGCTGATCTGCCGCCTCGTGCCGTCGATCGAGATGGTGCGCATGGTCAATTCCGGCACCGAGGCGACGATGAGCGCGATCCGCCTCGCACGCGCCCACACCGGACGCGACCGCATCGTGAAGTTCGAGGGGTGCTACCACGGCCACGTCGATGCGCTGCTCGTGAAGGCAGGATCGGGCGCGCTCACGCTCGGAGCGCCGACCTCGCCGGGAATCCCGCGCAGCGTAACCGACGACACCATCGTGCTCGATTACAACGACGCAGCCGCCGTGCGCGAGCTGTTCGCGCGCGCGGGCGACCGGATCGCCGCGGTGATCGTGGAGCCGGTGGCCGGCAACATGAACTGCATCCTGCCGCTGCCGGGCTTCCTCGAGACGCTGCGCGAGGTGTGCACCGCTTCCGGCGCGGTGCTGATTTTCGACGAGGTCATGACGGGGTTCCGGGTCGCGCTCGGCGGCGCGCAGGCGCAGTTCGGCATCACGCCGGACCTCACCACACTCGGCAAGGTGATCGGCGGCGGCATGCCGGTGGGCGCCTTCGGCGGCCGGCGCGAGATCATGCAGCAGGTCTCGCCAGCCGGCCCGGTCTACCAGGCCGGAACGCTGTCGGGCAACCCGATGGCGATGGCCGCCGGGCTCGCGACGCTGCGTGCGATCACCGCGCCCGGCTTCCACGCGACGCTGGCTGCGCGCACCGCGCGACTGCTCGAGGGCTTGCGGGCCGAGGCGGCGCAGGCCGGTATCGCGTTCACGACCGCCCAGGCCGGCACGATGTTCGGGCTGTTCTTCAGCGAGGAAGCGCGCGTCGATACCTACGCGCAGGCCACCGCGTGCAACGTCGAGCGCTTCCGGCGCTTCTTCCACGCGATGCTCGACGGCGGCGTGTACCTCGCGCCGTCGGCGTTCGAAGCGGGATTCATCTCGGCCGCGCACGACGACGAGGTCGTCGCCGAAACGCTCGCGGCGGCGCGCGAGGCACTGGTCGCCTGCCGCTGAGGCGGCGCGCGCCGCGACGACGCCCTCAGCCGGAGGCTGGCGCAGTAGAGGCGGCCAGCGCCTCGACGAGGCGCCGGTGAATGCCCTCGAAGCCGCCGTTGCTCATGATCACGACGCAGTCACCGGCGCCGAGTTCGGCGACCAGCGTCGCGATGATGTCGGCCGTCGAGCGGAACACGCGCGCCGGCGTGGCGCTGGCGCGCGCCACGGCATCGAGGTCCCAGTCCACGCCGGACGGCTGATACCACAGCACCGTATCGGCGGCGCGTGTGCACGCGGCGAGGCGCTCGCGATGCACGCCGAGCCGCATCGTGTTCGAACGCGGCTCGATCACCGCGACGATGCGCCCCGCCGCACCGGCCGCGCGCAGCCCCTGCAGCGTGAGCTCGATCGCGGTCGGATGATGCGCGAAGTCGTCGTAGACGCGCACGCCGCGTCGTTCCGCGACGAGTTCCATGCGCCGCTTCACACCCTTGAACGCAGCCAGCGCGGCGGCGCTGCGCGCCAGCGGCACCCCGACCGTGTGCGCCAGCGCCGCGGCCGCGAGCGCGTTGCTCACGTTGTGGCGCCCGCCATGGTGCCATTCGACGATCGCCTCGGCCGCCTCGGGCGCGTGGCGCAACGCGAACGCCGAGCCATCGGGCGTGAGCAGGCGCGCGCTCCATTCACAATCGGCACGATCCAGCCCAAACAGGTGCGCGTGCGACCACAACCCCATCGCGAACACCTCGTCGACCGCCGCCTCGCCGGCCGGGTGCACGATGCTGCCCGAGGCAGGCACCGTGCGCACCAGGTGATGGAACTGGCGCTGGATCGCCGCGAGGTCGGGGAAGATGTCGGCGTGGTCGTACTCGATGTTGTTGACGATCAGGCCACGCGGGCGGTAGTGCAGGAACTTCGAGCGCTTGTCGAAGAACGCGGTGTCGTACTCGTCGGCCTCGATCACGAAGTGGCGCCCGGCACCGAGGCGCGCCGAACGGCCGAAGTCGGCCGGGATACCGCCGATCAGGAAACCGGGCGGCTGCTCGCAGGCGCACTCGAGGATCCAGGCGAGCATGCTCGAGGTCGTGGTCTTGCCGTGGGTTCCGGCCACCGCCAGCACGTGGCGGCCGGCGAGTACGTGCTCGCCCAGCCACTGCGGCCCGGAGACGTAGGGCAAGCCCTCGTCGAGCACGTGTTCGACCAGCGGGTTGCCGCGCGAGAGTGCGTTGCCGATCACGACCACGTCGGGGCGTGCGCGCTCCAGATGCGCCGGGTCGTAGCCCTGCAGCACCTCGATGCCGGCCTCGAGCAACTGGTCGCTCATCGGCGGATAGACGTTGGCGTCGCAGCCGCTGACGCGCCAGCCGCGCTCGCGCGCCAGCAGCGCGACGCCCGCCATGAACGTGCCACAGATGCCGGCGATGAAGATATGCATGGGTGTCGCTTACCGGGCGCCGTCCGCGCAGCGCACACGAAGGATTTGTCACATAATGGTGACAGTTTATAGCATTCGGGCCGTACACGAATCACGGCCCGGCACCAGCGAAAGGACCAGCAATGCCAGCGAAGAATGCGTTCTATGCCCAGTCCGGCGGCGTCACCGCGGTGATCAACGCGAGCGCCTGCGGGGTGATCGAGACCGCGCGCCGCCACCGCGGCCGCATCGGCAAGGTGTTCGCCGGCCGCAACGGCATCATCGGCGCGCTGCAGGAAGACCTGATCGATACCAGCCGCGAGAGCGCCGCCGCGATCGCCGCGCTGCGCCACACGCCGTCGGGGGCCTTCGGCTCGTGCCGCTACAAGCTCAAGAGCCTGGAACAGAACCGCGCCGAGTATCTGCGCCTGATCGACGTGTTCCGCGCACACGACATCGGTTATTTCTTCTACAACGGTGGCGGCGACTCGATGGACACGGCCCTCAAGCTGTCGCAGATCGGCAG
>CAUJIL010000280.1 GCA_963204845.1 Pseudomonadota bacterium
GTCCGCATCTCCGAGAACGTGACCACCGATGTCGAGGTCGAGAATGCCCTGCGCCTCGGCCGCATCCTGATCCGCAAGAGCAACCCCTCCGGCGCGCCGCTGGCGAACGCCTGCTTTGACCTCAACGAAGATGCGGGCGGCGCACAATGCACCGACGAAAACGGCGAGACCCTCTTCTCCGGCCTGGTCCCGGGCGTCTACACCATGCATGAGACACAAGCGCCCGAGGGCTACCTCGTCGCGCCCGCCCTGGACCCGGTCAGGGTGCGACCCGGCAGCGAACAGTTCGCAGTCACGGCAGCGCCCGCAGGCGGCTTCGGCAACCGGCGCACGACACAGCACCGTGCGCGCGAGCAGTTCGGCGAGCAGCCGCTTGCCGATTCCGGCCGGACCGCTGAGCAGCACCGCATGATGAAGTTGCGCGCCCGCGAGGCGCGCACCGAGGCGCGTCCAGTCCTCGCGCTGCCACGGCAGCGGTGCCACCGGCACAACCGCAACGCTCACCGCGCATCTCCGCAACAGGCCACGAAGTCGTCGATCACCGCGAGCACCGACGCACGCACCTGCGTCAGCTCGCGGGAGGCATCGATCACGCGAAAGCGCTGCGGCTCGGCCGCCGCCAGCACGTGATAAGCCGCGCGCACACGTTCGAAGAAGGCCGTGTGTTCGCGCTCGAACCGGTCCGGTGCACCGCGCCCGTCGACACGCCGCATGCCGAGCGCCACCGGCACATCGAGCAGCAACGTCAGATCAGGACCGAAATCGCCGAGCAACAGATCGCGCAGCGCCTGCACGCGCGCGATCCCGAGCTCCCGTCCGGCGCCCTGGTACGCAATGCTGGCGTCGGCGAAGCGGTCGCACAGCACCCATTCGCCACGCGCGAGCGCCGGGCGTATCACGCGCTCGACATGCTGCATGCGGGCAGCGAACATCAGCAACACCTCGGTCTCGCCGCATACGTCCTCGTCGCGCGTGGCGAGCAGCAGCGCGCGGATTTCCTCGGCGAGCGGCGTGCCCCCGGGCTCGCGCGTCAGGCGCACGCGCAAACCCGCTTCGCGCAGGCGCTCGGCGATGCACGCGATGTTGGTGCTCTTGCCCGCGCCCTCGCCGCCTTCGACGGTGATGAACCTGCCCCTGGCCATATGCTCCTCAACCACCGCCACGGCGCAACTGGTAACGCCGGACGGCGCGATTGTGCTCCTCGAGCGTATCCGAGAACTGGTGCGAGCCGTCGCCGCGCGCGACGAAATACAGCTCGGTGCCCGGGGTCGGCTGCAGCGCGGCGCGGATCGCAGCCCGCCCGACGTTGGCGATCGGCGACGGCGGCAGCCCGGGATTCAGGTAGGTATTGTAAGGCCCCGGCGCGCGCAGATGCTCGCGCGTCAGATTGCCGTCGAAGCGCGCACCGAGTCCGTAGATCACCGCCGGATCGGTCTGCAGCAGCATGCGCTGCTGCAACCGGCGCACGAATACGCCGGCGATGCGGCCACGCTCCTCCGCCAGAGCGGTCTCCTTCTCGACCAGCGAGGCCATCACCAGCGCCTCGTACGGGCTCGCGTACGGCAACCCTGGCATGCGCGTCACCCACTCCTCGGCCAACGCCTCGGCGAGCGCCGCGTGCGCCGCGTTCAGCACGTCGGCATCGCTCATCCCGCGGTGGTACTGGTAGGTCTCGGGCAGGAACGCGCCTTCGGCCGACGGCCACGCCGCCGGCTCCAGATCCAGCGCACGTGCGAGCGCCACGGCATCGGACGCATCGAGGGTGCGTTGCAGGCGTTCCTGGGCGTGCAACCGCTCGAGCAGTTCGGACGCCGTAGTGCCCTCGACGAGCGTGACGCTGTAGACCACGACCTTGCCCGCGACCAGCATGGCCAGCAGCTCGCGCGGCGTCAGTCCCGGCTCGATGCGGTATTCCCCCGCGCGCACCTGGTCGGCAACACCGGTCAGCCGCGCGTGCAGCCGCAACCAGTTCGGACGGTCGAGCACAGCGCGCTCGCCGAGTTCGTGCACAAAACGCGTGAGGTTGCCACCTTCCGGCAATTCGGCGATCACCGGCTCCGCGAGCCTCAGCGGCGCATCGAGCCAGCGCACCAGCGATTTCCAGCCGAGGAAGGCCGCCAGTACCGCGCACAGCAGCAGCGCGCCGCATACCCGCAGCACGGCCTCAGGCCGTGAACAATCGTGCCACATGCTCCTGCACCCTGCGGGTGACCGGCCCGAACGGCCAGCGCTGGCGGTCGAGACGACGCACCGGCCAGACGCCGCTCACCGCATTGCACACGAACACTTCCTGCGCCGCCGCCAGCAACGCGCGCTCGCAGTGCACTTCGGCGGTCGCGATACCGAGTTCCGGCGCCACCGTCTGCAACAGGTGGGCGCGCATCACACCGGCGACGCCGCAGTGCTCGATGAAGGGCGTCAGCAGCCTGCCGCCGCTGACCAGGAAGAGATTGCTGGCAATCCCTTCCACGATGCGGCCCCGCTGGTCCGCCATCAGGCCTTCGGCGATCTGCGGGTCGTCCCATTCCCGGCGTGCCAGCACCTGTTCCAGCCGATTGAGGTGCTTGATGCCCGCCAGCGCCGGATTGGTGCCGAGGCGCATCTCGCAATGGCGAACCGTGACCCCCTCGTTCCACCACGCCGCCGGATGTTCCGCGGGAGCACGCGCCACCAGGATGCGGCGCGCCGGAGTCGCCGGATCGCTGCGGTAACCGCCGGCACCGTCGCCGCGCGTCACGATCACCTTGATCACGCAGTCCGCGCTGCCGCCCCCGGTGGCGAAACCTTCGATCTCCTCGCGCAGGTCCCCGCCCGCGAGCGCGATGCCGAGGCGCCCGGCGCCGTTGCCGAGGCGTTCGAGATGACGTTCCAGCAACGGAATCCGTCCGCCCACGCAACGCATCGTCTCGAACACGCCGTCACCATAGGCAAGACCGCGGTCGAGAGCGGGCACGCTGTCGCGCTCGGCGCCATCGACGCGGACACGCTCAGCGCTCATGGCAGCCTCCGCCACGCCGCGATCAGACGCGACGGAACACGAGCGAGCCGTTGGTACCACCGAATCCGAAGGAATTCGACAACGACACGTCGATGCGCCGCTGCTGCGCGGTGTGGGCAACGTAGTCCAGCGTGCAGCCTTCGTCCGGATGGTCGAGGTTGATGGTCGGCGGCGCGACGCCATCGCGGATCGCGAGGATCGCGAACACGGCCTCGACCGCGCCGGCAGCGCCGAGCAGGTGTCCGATCATCGACTTGGTCGAACTCATCGCCACCCGCGCGGCGGCGTCGCCGAGCACACGCTCGACCGCACGGCTTTCGGCGACGTCGCCCGCCGGCGTCGAGGTGCCGTGGGCGTTGATGTAGTCGATCGCCGCGGGCTCGATGCCCGCGTCGCGGATCGCGTTGGCCATCGCGGCCGCCGCACCGCGCCCGTCCTCGGGCGGCAACGTCATGTGACAGGCGTCACCGCTCATGCCGAAACCCGCAACCTCCGCGTGAATGTGCGCGCCGCGCCGGCGCGCGTGCTCGTACTCCTCGAGCACCAGCACGCCGGCACCGTCACTGAGCACGAAACCGTCGCGGTCGCGATCCCATGGACGGCTGGCCGCCTGCGGGTCGTCGTTGCGTGTCGACAACGCGCGCGCCGCCGAGAACCCCCCGAGTCCGACCGGCGTGGTCGCCATCTCGGCGCCACCGACCAGCATCACGTCGGCCTCGCCCCACGCGATCAGGCGCGCCCCTATCCCGATGTTGTGCGTGCCGGTGGTGCACGCGGTGGTGATCGCGATGTTCGGTCCGCTGAATCCGTAACGGATCGACAGGCAGCCCGCGATCATGTTGGTGATCGAACCGGGCACGAAGAACGGCGAAATGCGGCGAGGGCCCGAATCGAGCAGGATCTGGTGGCTGCGCTCGATCGAGGCGATGCCGCCGATACCGGAGCCGACCGCGGCGCCCATGCGCGGCGCGACGGCCTCGTCGACCTGCAGGCCGGAGTCCTCCATCGCCTGCACGGCGGCGCCGATACCGTAGAGGATAAAGTCGTCGAACTTGCGCACGTCCTTCGGCGGCAGGAAGGTGCTGGCGTCGAAGCCGCGAATCGAGCCGCCGAAACGGGTCGGATACGCCGTGACGTCGAAATGCTCGATGGGACCGATACCGCTGCGACCGGCGACGATGCCGTCCCAGGTCGTAGCGACGTTGTTTCCCAGCGGGGTCACGACCCCCATGCCTGTAACGACCACCCGTCGTCTCATCGCCGAGGACTCCGTCTGCGAGATGCGTTGTCTACAGGCCGCGGCTGCGCGCGGCCGCTCATCTGCGGAACTGCCCGTCCGACGGACAGGCCTGGAGAGGCTGCGGCCCGCTCGCGGACGACGCAGCCTCCCGGCGGGATCTGATCAGAGATGCGATTCGATGTAATCGATCGCGTGCTGCACCGTGGTGATGTTCTCGGCATCCTCGTCGGG
>CAUJIL010000281.1 GCA_963204845.1 Pseudomonadota bacterium
CGCCGCCGTCGAGCGCGCGCACCTTGATCGCCTTACCCTGGTATTGCATGGAGGTCCCCCGTCACCGCAGCACTGAAGTGGGCCGGATTATAAGCGCCCGGGTCGGGCCGGCCACTACCTGCTGCGTAAGCCGGCGGCACCCCTCAGTCGGTCAGGCAGGCAGGATCGAAGGCGTATTCGCCGGCCAGCCAGGCGCGGACCTCGCGCGCCTGCGGGGCGTCGTGACGCGCATAGCAGCGTGCGAGTTCCGCCCGCTGCGGCGCATCGATCGCATCGAGTCCTTGGTGCGCGAGCACGTCGAGGTCCTGCGCGAACTGCAGCGCCAGCGGCTCGCCGCACTCGGCGCGCACGGCGGCCAGGAACGCCGTGTCGGGATCGTAGCCTGCCCCCTGCCGGTACAGCATCGCGAGCGAGCGCAGCGGAATCCGCGACAGCCAGCACTGGTTCATCGGATTCACGAAATGCGCCGTCACCACGTCCGCGAGTCCGGCGCTGCGCCCGCGGAACGCATCGATGCGCAGGAACTTCGATCCCTTCGCGCCATCGTTCACCGGGTAGTTGTCCCACAGCACCGGCGCGCGCCCGAGCCGCGTGGCGATCGCGCGCAGCGCATCGGGGCACTGCGATTCGGCGCAGACGCGTTCACCGGTCCAGAAGATCCCGACCTCGCGCGGCAGCAAGCGGCCCAGATCCTCCCAATAGCCGGCCGGCATCGGACCGAACACGCGCTCCAGCACCGGATCGGTGGAGTAATAGCTGGGGCACACCAGCGCATGCCGCGCACCGCTTGCCTCGAGCGCGAGCGCCACGAGTTCCGCCTGGCGCCCGGCGAGCGCATCGATGCGCCGCGGCATGTCGTCGAACAGGATGCAGAGCAGTTGCGCGCCGAAGTCCTGCAGATAACGCAGCTTGTCACGCCAGCGCGCCAGCGCGGCTGCCGTCGGGTCCTCGACCAGGCCGAGCGGACTCAGGCCTACCCCCCACAGCAGCCCGGTGCGCTCGCAACGCCCGGCGATGGCACGCACGCGGCGCTCGTCGTCCGCCGTCCAGCGCTCGCTCCAGCGCCGGCGCAGTACGGCGTCACCCTTCGGCGCGTACAGGTAATAACGGAAACCGTTGCCGGCCAGCAAATCGAGACAGGCGAGCCGGTCGGCGTCGCTCCACTGGCGGCCGTAGAAACCCTCGACCAGCCCGGTGCCGAAGGGCAGCGGATGCATCAGCCGCGCTCGGCCGTCGCGGCACGCGGGAACAAGCGGTAGAAGTTGGCCGTGGTCGCCTGCGCGACCTCCTCGAGCGTGATGCCCCTGATCGCGGCGATCGCCTGCGCCACGTGGACCACGTACCGCGGCTCGTTGGTCCGGCCACGGTGCGGCACCGGCGCCAGATACGGCGCGTCGGTCTCCACCAGCAGGCGATCGAGCGGCACCTCGCGCGCGACCTCGCGCAGCGCATCCGCACTGCGGAACGTGACGATGCCGGAGAACGAGATCATGAATCCAAGCTCCAACGCAGCGCGCGCCATCCCGATGCTCTCGGTGAAGCAGTGCATCACGCCGGCGTGGCCGCGATCGGCGTGCCGCTCGAGCAACGCAAGGGTATCGTCGCGCGCATCGCGCGTGTGCACGATCACCGGCAACCCCGCCAGCCCCGCCACCCGCAGGTGCATCACGAAACGCTCGCGCTGCGCGTCCGCGGTGTCCGGGCCGTAGTAGTAGTCGAGGCCGGTTTCGCCGATCGCGATCACCCGCGGGTCGGCGGTCGACGCCAGCAAGGCATCGGCGTCGATTGCCGCGTCCTCCGGGGTCGAGGGATGGATGCCGACTGCCGCGTAGACCTCGCGGTGCGCGCGTGCGTGTCCGATCACCCGGGGGATGTCGTCGCGATCGACCGCGACCGTGAGCATGCGCCCCACGCCAGCCGCCGTCGCGGACCGCAGGATGTCGGCGATCGCCATCCCGAAGGCGGGCTCGGCAAGGCGATCCAGATGGCAATGGCTGTCGATCAGCATGGGTGGACGGCCCGAGCCGCCGCTCACATCGTGTGCGTCGGACGTTCGGAATCGAGCGCGCCGGCGAGGTAGGTTTCGATCTTGCGGGTCGCCGTGTCGTCCTGCCCGTTGAACTGCACGCCGATTCCGGAGGCGCGGTTGCCCTGTGCGCGCTTCGGCGTGACCCAGACGACCTTGCCCGCCACGGGGATCTTCTCCGGCTCCTCCATCAGATTCAGCAGCATGAAGACCTCGTCACCGATGCGGTACGGCTTGTTCGTCGGGATGAACAGCCCGCCGTTCTGCAGAAACGGCATGTACGCCGCATACAGCACGGCCTTGTCCTTGATCGTCAGGGACAGGATGCCGTTACGGGTTCCTTGCGGGGCGCTCATCTGGGGTCTTGCCAGTCTCTTCTGCTGCCTGCAAAGAGTAGCCAGTCGATCCCGGTTTTGCCAGTTACCCGGTCCGAAGGGCCGCGCAGCCCTCGTGCCAGTCGAGCAGCAGCGCCTCGAGCAACAGCGACCGGTTCGGATTGGCGGTCGAGGTGGCGTCGCGTCGTGCCTCGGCAACGCGGCGCAGGCTGCGTGCCGTGTGCACCGCGGTCACGGCCGGCAGCAGCTCCGCGTAGACCGGCGCCGCGCGCGGAATGCGCGCACCGGCCGTATCGCCGCGCGCCAACACCCCGCCGAGGTCGAGCAGGAACAGGAACATCCAGTCCAGCAATTCCACCAGTTCCAGGTCGGCGCACTCGGCCACCAGCGGCGGGATCCACGCCCGCGGCAGCGCTGCCCGCCGCATCAGGTCCGCCACGCGGTCGAAGCCGGCCAGGCCGTTGCGCGCGCGCGCGCGCAGCGCTCCGAGCGGCGTGCCTGCCGCCACGCCGAGCAGGTCGAGCGCATCGTCGGCGCCTACGGTCTCGCGCAGCCAGCGCGTCGCGGCCTCCGGTGGTGGCGGCCGCAGGCGCACCTGCAGACAGCGCGATCGCACGGTCGGCAGCAGCCG
>CAUJIL010000282.1 GCA_963204845.1 Pseudomonadota bacterium
GCTCGCTGCGCTCGACGATCTCCGCCGCCACCCGCAGGACTGACTTCGAATACGTGGTCGCGACCAGCACGTGCTCCGCCTCCCGCGTGGCCGCCAGCGGCACCGGCGAGACCGTCAGGATCACGCGCGAGCGTGGATTCACCAGTCGCAGCTTGCCCAGGAAAGCGCGCAGATCGTCGACGATCTCCTGCACCCCGAGGTTCACGAAGCCATGACGCGCCGGATCATAGCGCCCCCCCGCGACCCCCGGCGCCACGGGATAGGCCGCTCCGTCCAGCCGCGACATCCAGCACTCGGTCAGACCGAGCGTGAACACGAACACGTCGAGCCGCTCGAACATCCGCCGCACCGCTGCCAGGTGCCGGCGACGGTCCTCGCGCAAGGTCTTCACCGATGCAAAGCCGTCCGGCTCGATGCGCGGGCGGAACGGATCGCAGTAGCGGCCTCCCGGTAGCTCCCAGTGGTCGTCGACCGGCGTGAAATAACCGTAGGCGCGATCGAACAGCTGCAGCAGTTGCCGCGAGGTGTAGACATTGCCGTAACGCGCCGAGAAATCGTCGAACCCCCGCGCCTGGGCGTCACGCTCGTCCTGCGGCTTCTCGGTCACCAGGAAATGAAAACCGCTCGCGCGGATGCGCCGTGCGATGTGCTGCGCGAAGCAGCTGCCGGCTGTCGCCACCCGGTCCGCGGGCGACAGGTGGAACGGCACCGCCGCCACCGGATCCAGCGCCGGCGCCGGCACCTGTGCCACCGCCTCGCGCCAGAACGCCTGGTCCGGAAGCCCCTGGTACGGGTGACGGCGTGCCGCGCCGGTTTGTGGCCCCGCGACGGCGGCATCGGCGAGGTAACCGAGCAGAACGCCTCCGCCCCGGTGGTTCGCGTGCGTGGGGTCGACGCCGTAGTGCGTGGGTGCCAGAAAGCCCTGCGGACAGAGCAGAGCATCCGGCGGATCGAGGTACTCCAGTCCCAGATCGCGGGCGATCCCGGCCAGCAGCCCCGCCTGGTACTGCCACGCATGCAACCGCAACGCCGCGGGCGCGATGTGGAACTCAGCCAGCTTCGCGGCAAACGCTCCCGGATGGTCCCGGATATGCTGCTCGGATTCGATCGGCGGCGGAGGAGGCAGCACCGCAACCCGCCCGCGCAGATGCCGGCGCGCGAACTCGAACCAGCGCCGGTCGACCGACGCACGGATGCTTTGCTCCACTGCTTCGGGCGTGCGCCCGCGGTCGAGCAGCGAGTACACGGCGTGCTGGTTGCCCCCTATCGACAGAACCGTCAGATCGGGTTCGCCTAGACCCCGCAGCCGGGCGGCCAGCCGCGGTTGTGCGCAGGAGTCGAAATCCGCACCCGCGGCACCCGTTCGGCGCCGCAATGCAGGATCACGCAACTGCAGGAATTCGAACCGGACCGCATGATCGCGCGGCAGTGACCGCGCGGCGCCCGACATACAGCCGATATGGCTGTGACCAATCACGACTACCCGAGTCAACCCACTACTCCTTGTGCCGGCGCCACTGTCTGGAGGTTCTTCACGCGCTTATACTGTACACGTGTCATCACCGCGTTAACCACCATGCGTCAACTGCGGAGCAATCAGCGCGAATTCTACCGCGTCGGCTGCCCGGTCCTGCTGAGCCACCGCGCGCTCGGGGCCGGTGTGCCGCGCGGCGTTGCGCCGGACAGCCATTTTCCCGATGCCGGGCATTTCGGGCTGCTGCGGGAATTGCGTCGCATGGATTACGACCACGGACACCTGCTGCACGCGATCGGCGAGCGCGACCGCGAACTGGGAGCGTATCTGGCGCACCTGAACCGCAAGTTCGACACACTCGCGCGCCACCTGGTGTCGCTGGACCCGGAGACGGTCGATGCCGGCGAGCAGGAAGTCTCGCTCAGCGAGGGCGGCATGGGTTTTCATCTGGACGAGCCACCGCCCCCCGGCACCGTGCTGGCGATCCGCCTGACGCTGCTGCCGAGCTGGATCGGGCTCACGCTCTACGGCACGGTGGTGGCTGCCGCCGCCGGCGAACGCAACGTGTCGGTGCGTTTCGAGCACCTGCAGGACGCGGATCGCCAGATCCTGGCCCGCCACGTCATGCAGGTGCAGATGTCGCGGCAACGCCGCAGCCGCGGTCACCCCACGGACCACCCGGGACGGGAGTGATCGTCATGCGCAGCACGCTACGGATACTGGCACTCGCATTCCTTGCGGCGACCGCCGGCGCCGTACGCGCCGACGAACTGCGGATCCCGCTCGGCAGCCAGGGGCACGTCGATGCCTCCGGCCTGCCGTCGCGCGGCATTTCGATGGAGCGCGTGCGCGCCGGCTGGGGCGAACCCGAAGTCACCCTCGATCCGGTCGGCCAGCCGCCGATCACGCGCTGGGACTACCCCGATTTCTCCGTGTACTTCGAATACCGCCACGTGGTCCATGCGGTGGTCCGCCACCGCCGCGCCGACGCGCCCGCCACCCCGCCGATGGAACCCTGAAATGCTGCTGATCCTGCACCCCGACACCGACGAATCCAGCGACGAGTACCGCAAGACCAGCGAGTTCCTGCACGCGCTGCCGAACATCGAGATGCGCACGCACGTGGTGCAGGGCCAGCAGCAGCGCCTGACCGAGATCTATCTGCTCGGCGACACGCACGCGCTCGATCGCGACGAGATCGCGGCGCTGCCGGCCGTGGAGCGCGTGGTGCGCATCTCGGAGGAGTACCGCATCCTCGGCCGCCATAAGGACGAGCACCGCCTCGCCGGCTTCGAGTACAACGGCGTGACGTTCTCGCAGCACAACCTCAACGTGATGGCGGGTCTGTGCGCGGTGGACAACCCCGCCAACGTCGAGACCATGCTGCGCGCGCTGCGCGACGCCGGGCAGGTCTGCACCCGCATGGGCGCCTACAAGCCGCGCACCAACCCGTATTCCTTCCAGGGCCACGGTGCTGCCTGCCTGCCGTGGGTGTTCGAACTGGCCGGCAAGTACGGCATCCGGGTCATCGCGATGGAGGTCACGCACGAGAGCCACATCGAGGAGATCGACACCGCGCTCGAAAGGCTCGGGCGCCCCACCGGCGTGATGCTGCAGATCGGCACGCGCAACACGCAGAACTTCGAGCTGCTGAAGGCGATCGGCCGCCAGAGCACCTATCCGGCGCTGCTCAAGCGCGGTTTCGGCATCTCGCTCAACGAGTCGCTGAACGCCGCGGAGTACCTCGCGACCGAGGGCAACACGCGGGTGGTGTTCTGTCTGCGCGGCATGAAGACCGACGCCGGCGCGCCGCACCGCAACATGGTCGACTTCGCGCACGTGCCGGTGCTGAAGCGGCTGACGCGCATGCCGGTCTGCATCGACCCCTCGCACTCGGTGGGCTCGCGCGAGGCCGCACCGGACCGCATCCTCGACGTGGTGCACGCGACCGCGCAGGGCGTGGTCGCGGGCGCGAACCTGGTGCTGGTCGATTTCCACCCTCAGCCCCGGCAAGCGCTGGTCGATGGCCCGCAGGCGCTGCTGCTCGACGAACTGCCGCGCTTCCTCGACGACGTCGCGCTGTGCCGCGAGACCTACCTGCAACGGCAGCGGCTCTGGGGCAACCCCGCGTGCTGATCTACGGCCACCGCGGCGCGCGCGGCGAGGCTCCCGAAAACACCCTGGCGGGCTTCCGGCGGGCGCTCGAGGCCGGGGTCACGCGCGTCGAACTGGACCTCAGGCTCGCGCGCGACGGCGAGCTGGTGGTGATCCACGACGAGAGCGTGGCGCGCACCACGGGCGCACGCGGCCTGGTCGAGCACCTCTCGGCGGCGGAACTCGCACGCCTGGACGCGCGCCGCGCCGGCCCCGATTGTGCGGACCCGCAACCGGTGCCGACGATCGCGCGCGTGCTCGAGGAGTTTCCCGAACTGCAGCACCTGCAGCTCGAGGCGAAACCGGTGGGCGCGGCGCAACGCACGTCGATGGCCGAGCGGCTGGCCGCGCTG
>CAUJIL010000283.1 GCA_963204845.1 Pseudomonadota bacterium
CGCACACGACATCGGTTATTTCTTCTACAACGGCGGCGGCGACTCGGCCGACACCTGCCTCAAGGTCTCGCAGCTTTCCGAGAGCCTCGGCTACCCGATCCAGGCCATCCACATTCCCAAGACCGTGGACAACGACCTCCCCCTCACCGACACCTGCCCCGGCTTCGGTTCGGTGGCGAAGTACGTCGCGGTGTCCACGCTCGAGGCGAGCCGCGACGTTGCCTCGATGTGCTCGACCTCGACCAAGGTGTTCATCCTCGAAGTGATGGGCCGCCACGCCGGCTGGATCGCCGCGGCCGGTGGCCTCGCCGCGCGCGAGGCCGGCGATCCGCCGCACATCATCCTGTTCCCGGAGATCGCCTTCGACCGCGCGAAGTTCCTCGCGCGCGTGCAGCAGACCGTGAAGAAGAAAGGCTATTGCGTGATCGTCGCCTCCGAGGGCGTGCACTACGCCGACGGCACCTTCCTGGCCGACGCCGGATCGACCGACGCCTTCGGCCACAAGCAACTGGGCGGCGTGGCGCCGACGCTCGCGGCGATGGTCAAGCAGGAGCTCGGCCACAAGTACCATTGGGCGCTGGCGGACTACCTGCAGCGCGCGGCACGCCACATCGCCTCGCGCACCGACGTCGAGCAGGCCTACGCGGTCGGCAAGGCGGCGGTGGAGTACGCGCTCGACGGCCGCAACGCGATCATGGTCACGATCGAGCGCGCCCCCGGCAAACGTTATCGCTGGAGCACCGGCGAGGCGCCGCTGGAACGGGTGGCGAACGTGGAGCGCAAGCTGCCGCGCGATTTCATCACGCGTGACGGCTTCGGCATCACGGAGAAGGCACGTGCCTACCTCGCGCCGCTGATCGAGGGCGAAGACCATCCGCCGTACGATCGCGGCATTCCGGTCCACGCAAAGCTGAAACTGCAAGCGGTGGAGCGCAAGCTGCGCCGGCGCTTCGTGGTGTGATTCGCGGCGCTCAGTCGCTGAACTGCAGGCCGTAGCCACTCGCGTCGCGGCGCACCACGCGCATGCGCACCAGCGGCGCCTCGCCCGGCAGGTCCTGGATCTGCAGCGTGACCAGATCCCCGATCCCGAGCTCGATCGGGCCGTTCTCGAGGTAGACCCCGCCGTCGGACATGTCGCCGGTGCTGAACATGCCCGCACCGCGCTCCGGGTGCTCGACCCGGACGCGCGATGCGAATCGCGTGCGTGGAAACCTGCGTCTGTTATCCATGAGCGATCACCCCGTGGCGTCGCCGCAACTATAGACCGGCGCTCGCCGGCGCCACGCCGGGCCACACCCGCGCACGGTATCGGCGCGCGCAACCTGCGCAGTATTACCGCAGTCCGGTAATCGTTCGCAGAAGTCACGGACGGCGCGCTGCTAGAATCGCGCGGATTTTTCCCGCGTGCTGCCTGGCATCACCGGCATGGCCGGAGGCTGGTGCGCGCCAACCACCCGGAGACAAGCCCGCCATGAGTCTGAACAAGGTGCCCACCGGCAAGAATCCGCCGGAAGACATCAACGTGATCATCGAAATCCCGGCGCACAGCGACCCGGTGAAATACGAAGTCGACAAGGCGAGCGGCGCCGTCTGCGTGGACCGCTTCATGTCCACCGCGATGTTCTATCCGTGCAACTACGGCTACGTCCCGAACACCCTGTCCGAGGACGGCGACCCCGTCGATGTGCTGGTCCATACCCCGCACACCGTGATCAGCGGCACCGTGATCCGCTGCCGGCCGGTCGGCATTCTTAAGATGCACGACGAGGCCGGGGCCGACGCCAAGCTGATTGCGGTACCGGTCAGCAAGCTGACGCCGCTGTACGACGATGTGCACGAAGCCTCCGACCTGCCGCAGCTGCTGCTGCGCCAGATCAAGCACTTCTTCGAGCACTACAAGGATCTCGAGGAAGGCAAGTGGGTGCGTGTCGAGGGCTGGGGCACGGCCGAGGACGCGCGCGAGGAAATCCGCCAGTCGATCGCCCGCTTCAAGAAGGACGAGGAAGAAGGCGGCGAGTGAGCCGCCGGCTTCAGCGCGCCGTGCCGTCGTCCGGCGGCGCGGCGAAACGCTGATCCATCACCAGCGCGGGGTCGCGGCGCAACAGGCGTCCGACCACCCGCGCCGGTACTCCCGCCACCGTCACGTGTGGCGGCACATCCTCGAGCACCACGCTGCCGGCGCCAATCCGCGCGCCGTCGCCAATGTGCACCGGCCCGAACACGCGCGCACCGGCGGCGAGCAGCACGCCCGAACCCACCTTCGGGTGCCGGTCTCCGGTCCCGCAGCCCGAGCCGCCCAGCGTGACCCCGTGCAGCATCGAGACGTTGTCGCCGACCACGGCGGTCTCGCCAATCACGATCCCGGTGCCGTGATCGATCATGATGCCCTCGCCGAACACCGCCGCCGGATGGATGTCGACGTCGAAGCGTGCGCAGGCGCTGCTGTGCAGCAGGTGCGCCAGCCAGCGCCGACCGCCCGCCCACAGCCGGTGCGCGATCCGTTGCGCCTGCAGCGCGTGGAAGCCCTTGTAGTGCAGGAACGCCGTTATCAGCGAATCGCAGGCCGGATCGCGGCTGCGGTGCGCGGCCAGGTCCGCGCAGCTCGCGTGCGCGATGCCGGGATCGGCCGCCAGCGCGTCGCTCAGCACATCGCGCAGCACGCCGGCCGGCAGCGTGCCGGCGTCCAGCTGCACCGCAAGCATGCCCGCGAGCGCGTCCTCGAACGAGGCGTGGCGCAGGATGTTCGCGTGATAGAAGCTCGCGAGCACCGGCTCGCCGGTGGCGCGCGTTTGCGCCTCGTCACGCATCACCGGCCACAGTCGCGCCGCGTCCGCCTTCCTCATGCTCATGCGTGCTCCGCTCGTCCCGCCCCGTCCCAGCCACCGAGCGCGGCGGCATACAGGCGCGCCGGCACCTCGAAATAGCGTTGCAGTATCTGCTCGCGTGCGCCATCGATCGCCGCATGCAGCGCGAGCGCGGCGCGCCGGTGCGCCGCGGCAAGTGCGGTCGGATCGAATCCGCGCTGGCATTCCCACGCGAGCGGCGCGAAGCTCAGATGCCACGGCTCGGGCGCCACCGCGCAGCCTGCGCCGGTGTACGGCCGGAAGAAGCCGTGCGCACGGCCGCTCGCGATGCGCTCGTCGAGCCAGCGGTGCAAGGGCGCGAACACGCCACCTTCATCGGCGTCGGCGACGCGCAGATCCACCGGTTGCCCGGGTTCGAGCCGCTCGGCATCGACCACGTCCATGTCCGTTCCCCAATGATGACGCGACGCCCCGGGCAACGCGCTCCAGCGCAGGATCGCGAACACCAGTGCAGTGTCGTCCAGGCCGCGCACGTCGATCGGCCGCTCGCCCGCGTCGAGCACCGGGCGCAACCCGGCGGCTTTCGCGTTCCAGATCGCGGCCTGGCGCTCGAAGCTGCGGAATCCGCTCGCCACGCGCAGGTCGAACCCCGCCTTGCGCGCATCGGCGCGCAGGCGCACCAGCGCCTCGATCGCGGCCGGATGCAACCGGCACTCCCCGAGGCACCACGCCGCATCGAGCGCCGTAACGTGCGCGTCGTCGAGACCAAGGAGTTGCGCGCCTGAAAGGATGGCCATCACCTCGTCTGTGGAACCAACGCGGGCGGCTCGGCCCGCGCGGTCCGGATCGCGCGCCCCCGGGGCGCGGCAATGCGCGCTAGAATCGCTGCGCTTCGAGCCGGGAAGACTGCCGCATGAACGACGCAGAATCAACTCGCCAGCCGCGGATCGCACTCGCGCTCGGCAGCGGTTCGGCGCGCGGGCTCGCGCATATCGGCGTGATCCGCGAACTCGCGGCGATCGGTATCACGCCTTCAATCGTCTGCGGCACCTCGATCGGCGCACTCGTAGGCGGCGCGTACGCCTGCGGGCATATCGAGGAACTCGACGCGTGGTTCACGCAGATGAGCACCGCCGACGTGTTCCGCTACCTCGACATCAGCCCGTTGTCGCGCGGCGGCGTGGGGCGCGCGACCCGCCTGATCGCGGCGTTGCGCGAGCGCTTTGGCAGCCCGCGGATCGAAGACCTCGGCCTGCGTTACACCGCCGTGGCGACCGAACTCGCCAACGGTCGCGAGCTGTGGATCCAGCGCGGCGACCTGTGGGACGCGGTGCGTGGCTCGATCGCGATCCCCGGCCTGCTCTCGCCCACGCGCATCGACGGCCGCTGGGTCGTCGACGGCGGGCTGGTGAATCCGGTGCCGGTGTCGGTGTGCCGCGCGCTCGGCGCGGACCTGATCATCGCCGTGAACCTCAACAGCGACCTCGGCAGCCGCCAGCGCACGCGGCTGCCGCGCAACCACGGCGCGGCGCGCGAGGTGGCCGAGGACAAGGGCGCGCCGGGCCTGATCGACCGGCTCGCCAGCGGCCTGCGCGAAAAGGCACCACCGTCGCTCACGCAGTGGCTGGATGCCGATTCCGCGCGCGACCCCGAGGACGACACGCCGGGCATCTTCACCGTCGTAGCCAACGCGATCAACATCATGCAGGACCGCATCACGCGCAGCCGCCTGTCCGGCGAACCGGCCGACATCGTGATCAGTCCGCGTCTGGCGCATGTCGGTTTGCTCGATTTCGACGCTGCCGTCGAGACCATCGGTGCCGGACGCTCCGAGGTGCGGCGTTCGCGCACGCTGCTCCTCGAGGCGGTGGCGGCCTGCACCCACGCCTGAGACACCGCCTGCCCGTAGGTTCGGCCTGTGGCCGAGCACCTGCCCGCGTAGGTTCGGCCTGTGGCCGAACATCTTTAATGTCCGGGCACAGCCCGGACCTACGCAAACGGTGTCGGGTCGCAACCCGGATGGACGAACACGTCCGTAGGTTCGGCCTGTGGCCGAACAAGACGGGAACGCGTCCGGGGCGGGGGCGGCGTCAGCCGACGTCGGCGCGCACCAGCCGCCGCAGCGCTTTCACGCGCGCGCCGAAGGGTTCGACGGTCTCCGCCCGCAAGCCTGCGAGCACCTCCCGCAGTTCCTCGCCGGCGGCGACGGCCTGCGCGTGCAGCGCCTCGCGCACCGCACGCGAGCGCGCGAGCGCCCCGCTCCCGCCGCGCGCGGCACGGCGCGCATCGCGCACGGCCGCGCGCGTGTGCCGGCGCACGATCGCGCTACCGCGCGTCAGCGCGCCGGTCAGCGCAACCACCGTTTCGATGATCGATTCGATGCCGAACATCTCGGCCACCGCGACGTCCTCGGTCACCCGGCTGACGCGATCGGACAGAAAATCGGTGAGGCGGCCGTACTCCCTGGCCAGCCGGGCCGGGAAGTCCGGGTCGTCGACGTAGCGGGCGCTGACGTTGATCGCGCACCAGTCGTCCTGGCGCAGCTTCGCGGTCGCACGGCGAAACACCTGCTGCTCCTCGGCGTGCAGATGGTCGCGAAAGAAACCGGTGTAGCGCTCGCACAGGTACGCGATACGCCGGTTGTCGGGCTCCTTGCCGCCGCGAGTCACGCGCTCGAGCTCGGCGACCAGCTCACGCCCGCGGCGCGCCAGCTCGCGATGCTGCTCGAGCACCTCACCCATCAGCGGCAGCGACTCGGGGTCGCGCTCGCCGAGGCGGTCGTAGACCAGCTCCTCGCGCGGATGGTGGTGTTCGTCGGGGTAGATCGAGAGGTAATGCGCCATCTCGTAGAGCAGCGCGTAGTCCGGCGTGCGCCCGGGGCGCAGCTGCTTCGCCTGCTCGGCGAGCGCATCGAGCAGCGAACGGATATAGGCGTGCTCACGGTTCAGCGTGAGCAGGATCTCGGGGGCCAGCACGCGCTTCACCTCGGGCGCTGCGGGCGCTCGCGTGGCGCGTCGCCTGGGCGCTGCGGGCGTCGCCCGCCGTGTGGCGGGCCTGGCCCGGGTTCCGGTGCCGGCGCGCCGTGCGCGCGCCGTGGATTTGCGCTCTGCCGCCATCGGTACTGCCCTCCTGCCGATGCGGGCAGTATAGCGACGGCCACCGAACGCCAGCAATCCAGCCTTGCGTGGCAGGCAGAATCCGGTAGAATGCGCCGCCCCCGCGCGCACCAGGCGGTGCCGCGACGCCAACCCGGCGCTATGCGCCCGCACGCGACCACGAGGCCCAACCGTGAAGAAAGCCGCGAAGCAGACCCCCTCGGAATTCAAGAATTTCACGCCCTACAAGCTCAAGAAGGGCGAGGAATACATGAACGAGAGCCAGCAGGAGCACTTTCGCGGCATCCTGAAGAACTGGCGCGCCGAACTCATGGAAGAGGTCGATCGCACCGTCAGCCACATGAAGGACGAGGCGGCGAACTTCCCCGACCCGGCCGACCGCGCGACGCAGGAAGAGGAGTTCAGCCTGGAGCTGCGCACGCGTGACCGCGAACGCAAGCTGATCAAGAAGATCGAGAGCACGCTGGAGCGCATCGACCAGGACGACTACGGTTTTTGCGATGCCTGCGGCGTCGAGATCGGCATCAAGCGCCTCGAGGCACGGCCCACCGCGACGCTGTGCATCGACTGCAAGACACTCGAGGAAATCAAGGAGAAGCAGGAGCACGGTTGATCGGCACCTGGCTCCGGTCGAACCACCGGATCGCGCCCGACCCGTTCGACGATGGCGACCTCCGCGTACCGCGGGCGCTTCGCTCCCTCCCCCACCGGCCCCCTGCACCTCGGCTCGCTGTGCGCCGCGCTCGCGAGCTTCCTCGACGCGCGCGCGGCGTGCGGCGAATGGCTGCTGCGCATCGAGGATATCGACCCGCCGCGCGAGCAGCCCGGCGCCAGCGAACGCATCGTCGCCAGCCTGCACGCCCACGCGCTGCGCTGGGACGGCGACATCGTGTTCCAGAGCCGGCGCCACGCGGCTTACGCGGAGGTCGTGGCGCGGCTGCTGGCGAGCGGACACGCGTTCCACTGCAACTGCAGCCGCAAGGACCTGCACCAAAACCGCGGCCGCCACCGTGCCGCCTGCACGCACCCGGCGACGCCACCGCCCGGTGCGTCCGCGGTGCGCCTGCGCGCCGCCGCCACGCGCTACCGCTTCGACGACCTGATCCTCGGCAGCGTGACGCTGCCGATACCCGCCGGTGACGACGACTTCGTGATCCGCCGTCGCGACGGACTGTACGCGTACCAGCTCGCGGTGGTCGTCGACGACGCGTGGCAGGGGATCACGCACGTGGTGCGCGGACGCGACCTGCTCGACTCCACCCCGCACCAGGTGCTGCTGCACGAACTGCTCGGCGCCCCGCCGCGCTTCGCGCACCTGCCGCTGCTGGTGAACGCCGCCGGTGACAAACTCAGCAAGCAGAACCACGCCCCCGCCATCGACGATACGCAGGCGAGCGCCAACCTGCTGTTCTGCCTGCGCGCGCTGGGCCAGCCGGTGCCGCCACGCGAACAGCACCACGACTGCGAGGCGCTGCTGCGCTGGGCGATCGCACACTGGGACCGCGCCCGCGTGCCGCACGTGGACCTCGGCGTGCCGTGAGCCGGCGCAGCCCACGCTTGGCAAGGGCGCCCGGCGGTCATTAACATCGCCGCACCCGACCCGGCGACCATCCATGTATCTCAACAGGATCCTGCTGCTGGTTCTGGTACTGCTGTACGTGTTCGCCCCGATCATGACCGACTGGGTCGCGGCCGGCGGCACGCAGTGGTACCGGCCGCATATCATCTGGGCGATCGTGATCGCGGTCTCCGGCGTCGCGCTGTACCGGGGACGCGGCGATGACGCTTGACTACGGCACGCTGGTCGTCGTCGGCATCGGCTACCTGTGGCTGCTGTTCGCGATCGCGTGGGCCACCGACCGCGGATTCCTGCCCGAATCGATCGCCTCGCATCCGCTGGTCTACACGCTGTCGCTCGGGATCGTGGCCGGCGCGTGGCCGATGTTCGGCAGCATCAGCATCGCGGCGCATTTCGGTTACGGCTACCTCGGTTATTTCGTGGGCACCGGGGTGATGTTCCTGTTCGCGCCGCTGCTGCTGATCCCGTTGTGGCGGATCTGCCGGCGCTTCCAGCTCACCTCGCTCGCCGACCTGCTCGCGTTCCGTTACCGCGGCGCGCACGTCGGTGCGATCGCCACCCTCGGCCTGCTGGCGACCGCGCTGCCGCTGCTGATCGCGCAGATCAAGCTGGTATCCGGACTCGGCGCGCGGCTGACCGGGGAACTCGCGACCGATCCGGCCTCCGGACGGCTCGGGCTGGTGGTGGCCGGCGGGATCGCGGTGTTCGCGATCCTGTTCGGTGCACGCCCCATTTCGGAGAAGGAACGCCACAACGGACTCATCGTCGCGATGGCGTTCGAATCGCTGGTCAAGCTCGGCTGCTTCCTCGCACTCGGCGCCTTCGTGCTGTTCGAGGTGCACGGCGGCAGCGCCGGGCTGGGCAGCTGGCTCGAGACGCAGCCGGGACTGATCGAATCGTTGCACGCGAGCATGCGCTCCAGTTCCTCGCATATGATGACGCTGACCTTTTTCGCGGCAGTGGTGGGCCTGCCCGACCTGTTCCACATGGCGCTGTACGAGAACCCCAGTCCGCGCGCCGTGGTGCGGGCGAGTTGGGGCTTTCCGCTGTTCCTGCTGCTGCTGTCGCTGCCGGTGCTGCCGCTGCTGTGGGCCGAGCTGCGGCTCGGCACCACCGGCGCGGTCGAGTTCATCGCGATCGGCGCGCAGAGCGCCAACCCGACGATCGGACTGCTGACCTTCATCGCCTGCGTGTCAGCGGCGACCTCGATGACGGTCGTGACCACGCTCGCGCTCGCCTCGGCGACGCTGAACAACCTGGTCCTTCCTTTTTACCGGCCAGGGGAACTCTACCGGCCGGGGGAACGCAGCGACCCGTACCGCGGGCTCACGCTGACGCGCTCGGTGCTGATCGCGCTGCTGGTGATGGCCGCCTACCTGATCTCGGCCCGCCTGCCCGACGAAGGCATCGTCGAGACGCTCGGTTTCAGCGCCTTCGTCGCCGCGGCGCAGTTCTTCCCCGGCCTGCTCGCGCTGCTGTACTGGCCGCGCGCGAACCGCATCGGGCTGCTCGGCGGGCTGGCCGGCGGCTATGCGGTGTGGCTGCTCGCCCTGGTGGACCCGGCGCCGGGTTCGGTGCTCGGCATCGTGCACGCGCTGTTGCCGTTCGTGATCGAGGACAATCCGTGGGCGGGCGCCGCGGTGAACAGCCTGGCGCTGAACGCCACGCTGCTGTTCGTGCTGTCCCAGCTCAGCACCCAGAGCACCGAGGAACAGGAGGCCGCGACGAGCTGCAGCCTCGACAACCTCAGTGGCGCGGCGCGGCACCGCCTGCTCGCCCGCTCGCCCGCGGATTTCGTGTCGGGGCTGGGTTCGGCGCTGGGCGAGGAGCGGGCGCGGCGCGAGGTCGAGCGCGCCCTGCGCGACCTCGGCTACGCGCCGACCGAGACGCGCCCGTACGCGATGCGGCGCCTGCGCGAACGCATCGAGGCGAACCTGTCGCGGCTGGTCGGTGCCGAAGTGGCGATGGAACTGATCAACCGCGGCGCGCCGTACGTGCACGAGGACACCGCCTCGACCGGCGACCTGACGCTGGTGGAATCGCGGCTGGAGGATTACCAGCGGCACCTGACCGGCTTCACGGCCGAACTCGACGCGCTGCGGCGCTTCTACCGCGACACGCTGTACGCGCTGCCGCTCGGCGTGTGCGGGACCAACGCGCGCGGCGAGATCGTGATGTGGAATGCGGCGCTGCAGCGCATCACCGGCGTCGATGCGCGGGCGGTGCTCGGATCGACGCTCGACGGTCTGCCCGAGCCCTGGGGTTCCCTGCTGACCGGTTTCCTGAAGTCCAGCGAGTCGCACCTGCACCAGCACCGGGTCGGGGCGCGCGGCAACCGGCTGTGCCTGTCGCTGCACAAAACCGCCGGCGCGACCCCCGGCAGCCACGCCGCCGACGCGCGTTTCATCCTGCTCGAGGACGTGACCGAAACGCAGCGCCTGCAGGACGAACTGCTGCACACCGAGCGGCTGGCCTCGATCGGCCGCCTCGCCGCGGGCGTGGCGCACGAGATCGGCAACCCGGTCACCGGCATCGATTCGCTCGCACAGAACCTGCTGGCCGACAGCGCCGACGACAACTGCCACGAGTCGGCGCGCCTGATCCTCCAGCAGACCCAGCGCATCGGCAACATCGTTCACGCGCTGGTCGGCTTCGCGCACACCGGCGCCAACCGCGCGCCCGAGCCGGTGCCGGTGGCGGTGGCGCAGTGCGCCGCCGAGGCGATCTATCTGCTCGGGCTGGACCGCAGCGCGCGCCCGGTGCGCTTCCTGAACCTCTGCCCGCCGTCGGTGCGCGTGCGCGGCGACGGCCAGCGCCTGCTGCAGGTGTTCATCAACCTGCTGAGCAACGCGCGCGCGGCCAGCGCCGACGACGGCGAGATCGCGATCGCGGCACAGGACCAGGGCGAAACCGCGCTGATCACGGTCACCGACGACGGCTGCGGTATCCCGCCGGCGAAGCTCGACCAGGTGTTCGAGCCGTTCTACACCACGAAATCCCCGGGCGAGGGCACCGGGCTGGGATTGTCGCTGGTGTACTCGATCGTGCGCGACATGGGCGGCAGCGTGAGCCTGCAGAGTCCGGTCGACGCGGCGACCGGGCGCGGCACGCGCGCGCTGATCCGGCTGCCGAGCGCCGGTCCCGCGGGGCCGACACTGGAAATCGAGGGGCATTGACGTTATGTTCTGGACCCTGATGACGCCACCACGAGGCTGTAGCAGTGGCTGACATACTCGTCGTCGAGGACGAATCGGTAATCCGGACCGCACTCAAACGGCTGCTCGAGCGCAACCGCTACCGCGTCTTCGAGGCCGGCTCGGTCAAGGAAGCCGAAGAGAACTTCCAGCTCGACCGCTTCAACCTGATCATCAGCGATCTGCGCCTGCCCGGCGCGCCCGGCACCGAGCTGATCCGGCGTGCCGGCAACGTACCGGTGCTGATCATGACCAGCTACGCGAGCCTGCGCTCCGCGGTGGACGCGATGCGCCAGGGGGCCGTCGACTACGTCGCCAAACCCTTCGACCACAACGACCTCGTCGCGACGATCAAACGCATCCTGCGCGAGCGTGCGAGCGCGCAGCAGCCCCGCGCGCGCGACACCGCGCCGGGCGGCGACGACGCCGCCGCGTCGGTCGAGGGCATGATCGGCTCGTGCGCGGCGATGCTCGCGGTGCACGAACGCATCCGCCGCGTCGCCCCCACCTCGACGCCGGTGCTGATCCAGGGCGAGACCGGCACCGGCAAGGAGCTGGTCGCGCGCGCGATCCACCGCGCCAGCAAGCGTGCCCGGCAGTCGCTGATCACCGTGAACTGCGCCGCGATCCCCGAGGCGCTGATCGAGTCCGAGATGTTCGGCAACGACCGTTCGGGCGGCGGCGTGATCGCTGCCGCGAACGGTGGCACGCTGTACCTCGACGAGATCGGCGAGCTTCCCGCCGCCGCGCAGGCGCGGTTGCTGCGCTTCATCCAGAGCGGCGAGATCCACGGCGGGGGGTTGCCCGGCGCCAGCGCGGTCGACGTGCGCATCCTGTGCTCGACGCAGCGCAACCTGCGCGAACTGTGCGAGGAGGGGAGCTTCCGCGACGACCTCTATTACCGGATCAACGTCGTCGAACTGACGCTGCCGCCACTGCGCGAACGCGGCGACGACGTGATCGCGATCGCGCGCTACCTGCTCGCGGACGCGTGCCAGCGGCATGGGCGCGCCGCAATGCGCTTCACCGCGGAGGCAACGCAGGCGATCGGCGCCTACGAGTGGCCGGGCAACGTGCGCGAACTCGAGAACGCAATCGAACGCGCGGTGATCCTCGGCGACGGCAGCGAGATCGACGAATGCGCGCTCGCGCTCACGGCGCCACGGCGCACGCCGGCGAACGGCAACGCGGCGGGCGTGGAGGCGCTCGCCCAGCCAGCGGCGCGCACCGACGATCCGCAGGAGGATCTGTCGCTCGAGGAGTATTTCCAGCGCTTCGTGCTGCAGCACCAGAACCACATGAGCGAGACCGAACTGGCGCGCAAGCTCGGCGTCAGCCGCAAGTGCCTGTGGGAGCGCCGGCAGCGATTCGGCATACCGCGACGCAAGGGCAGCGGTGACGAAGATGAACCGGGGAAACGCCCGGCGTGAGCGCGCCACGCAGCGCAGCAGTGCTGGTGCAAACGACGCGGGGACGTGTGAAGCGGTGCATAGGTAACGGAATTGCAGGGCTTGCGGAGCCGGTTGTTACCTTTATTCACAGCGCATCGGGCCACGAAAAAAATCGCTTGCCGCATCGAAAAACGGGTGCTTAACTGCAGCCATAACAATAACGACAGAACAATAACACTAATCGGGTTGAGACCTGTGCGGGGAAGGAAACTTCCCCGTTGCTGTTTCTGGACTTCGTGAATTCCGCTTTCGCCCCCCGCACCCGCCGCCGTAATCGCAGAGCCGCGCTGTGCTAGAATCGCACCCCGTTTCGATCCGCCAGGAAAGCACACGCCGTTGAATCAGGCCTCCGACCAGACCTCGCACGCCGTCGCGGGAACCGGCGCGCCGCGCTGCCGTCGTTACGGTGCCGGCGAGCATCGCATCCCGCCGCAATCGATCCCCGAGGAAGCACTGTGGGTGCACCGCGAACTGCGCGATGCCGGCCACGAGGCCTACCTGGTGGGAGGCTGCGTGCGCGACCTGCTGCTCGGCTACGAACCGAAGGATTTCGACGTATCGACCAGCGCGCGCCCGGAGCAGATCCGCGCCGTGTTCCGCCGCTCGCGGATCGTCGGGCGCCGGTTCCAGATCGTGCACGTGCGCTCCGGCCGCGAGGTGATCGAGGTCTCGACGTTCCGCGGCCACCACAGCCCGGACTTCGAACCCGACGGCGACGAGGACGCGTTGCCGCACAACGCCGCGGCCTACGCGGATACCGGCATGCTGCTGCGCGACAACGTCTTCGGCACCGTCGAGGAAGACGCGCTGCGGCGCGACTTCACCGTCAACGGCCTTTACTATGATCCGGACAGCGACACCGTGCTCGATTTCAGCACCGGCGTCGCCGACCTCGAGGCACGCGTGCTGCGCGTGATCGGCGATCCGGTCACCCGCTTCCAGGAAGACCCGGTGCGGATGCTGCGCGCGGCGCGCTTCGCCGCGAAGCTGGATTTCGCGATCGATCCCGCCGCGCTGGCGGCTATCGCGCGCTGCCGCGAACTGCTCGACCAGATTCCCGCCGCGCGACTGTTCGACGAAGTGCTGAAGCTGCTGCTCACCGGGCGCGGCGAAGCCACGTTCGCGGTGCTCGACGAACTCGACCTGTTCGCGCCGATCTTTCCGGAGACCGCGCGTGCGCTGGCCGCCGTTCCCGAGTGGCGCGCGATGGTCGTGCACGCACTCGACAACAGCGACGAGCGCATCGGGCTCGGCAAGCCGGTGACTCCGGCGTTCCTCTACGCGGCGCTGCTGTGGCCGGCGCTGGCGCGGCGCATGGAAGCGCTCGCGGAGCACGCGCATCTGCCGGCGCTCGCCGCGATCCACGAAGCCGCGCCCGAAGTGATAGCGGAACAGTGCCGGCGCACCGTGATCCCGCGCCGCTTCTCGACGCCGATGCGCGAGATCTGGGAACTGCAGCAGCGCCTGCTCACGCGCCGTTCACCGCAGAAACTCGCCGCGCACCCGCGCTTTCGCGCCGCCTACGATTTCGTGCTGCTGCGCGAGCAGTCGGGTGAACAGTTCGACGGTGCCGGCGACTGGTGGACCCGCTTCCAGGCCGGCGAGCAGATGCCGGCTCCCGTGGCGGGGCCACGGCCGCGCCGCCGTGCGCGCCGGCGGCGCGGCTCCGGACGCGGCAACGCGGATGGCGGCTGAACACCGGGCATGGATCGCGCTTGGCGCGAACCTCGGCGACATCCGCTCGAACCTGCGCGGTGCACTCGAGGCACTGGCGGCGCTACCCGGCAGCCGCCTCGCGGCGGTTAGCCCGTGGTACCGCAGCCGCGCGGTTGGGCCGCACGACCAACCCGACTACATCAACGGCGTGACGGAGCTGCGCACCACGCTCGGCCCGCACGCACTGCTGGCCGAACTGCAGCGCATCGAACACGCCGCGGGACGCGAACGCAGCGAACGGTGGGCCGCGCGCACGCTGGACCTCGACCTGCTGCTTTTCGACACGCTGGTAATCGCGAACGCGGGACTCGTGGTGCCGCACGCGCACCTCGCCGAACGCAACTTCGTCGTGTTCCCGCTCTGCGACATCGCGCCAGGGCTGCGCCTGCCCGACGGCACGCGCGTGACCGAACTGCGCGAGCGGCTGGGCAACGCGGGACTGCTCGCCACGTTCGCGAACCTGGAGCAACTCGATGACTAGCCGCGCCAGCGCGTCCGCGACGCGCCCCGCACCCCCGCGTTTCATCGCCGTCGAGGGTCCGATCGGCGCCGGCAAGACCACACTGGCACGCCGCCTGGCCGCGACCTTCGGCCACGAGACGATGCTCGAGCTCGCCGAGGACAACCCGTTCCTCGACAGTTTCTATCGCGACCGCGCGCGCAACGCGCTGGCCACGCAGTTGCACTTCCTGATCCAGCGCGCACGCCAGCTCGACGAGATCCGCCAGTCGGACCTGTTCCAGAACTCGCGGGTCAGCGACTTCCTGATCGAGAAGGACCGGCTGTTCGCCCGCGTGAACCTCGACGCGAACGAGTACGCGCTGTACGAGACCGTGTTCGAGCGCCTGGTGCCGAGCACACCGCGACCCGACCTCGTGATCTACCTGCAGGCGCCGGTCGACGTGCTGGTCGAGCGCATCCAGCGCCGCGGCATCGCGGCCGAGCAACTGATCGAGCGCCGCTACCTCGAACAGCTGAACGAAGCCTACAGCCAGTTCTTCCATTACTACGACGAGGCGCCGCTGCTGATCGTCAACGCGGCCGCTATTGACTTCGCAAATGACGAAAACCACTATACCGAACTCGTCGATTACCTGCTGAATGTCCGCGCCGGCAGACAGTATTTCAATCCCACCTTCTTCTGACGGGACGCAGGAAATGAAGGGAGTCACGATCCGGACGCTGCAGGAAATGAAGCGCGAGAGCCGCCGCTTCTGCTGTGTCACCGCCTACGACGCCAGCTTCGCGCGCATGGCGGCGCTGGCCGGCATCGAGACGATCCTGGTCGGCGATTCGCTCGGCATGGTGCTGCAGGGACACACGAGCACGCTGCCCGTCACCATCGAGGAAATGGCCTATCACACGCGCTGCGTCGCGAGCAGTGCCGCTCCCGCGCTGGTGATCGGCGACATGCCGTTCATGAGCTATGCGACTCCCGAGCAGGCGCTGCGCAACGCGGCCACGCTGATGCAGGCCGGCGCACAGGTGGTGAAGCTCGAAGGCGGTGGATGGCTCGCGGAGACGGTGCGCCTGCTCGCCGAGCGTGGCATTCCGGTGTGCGCGCACCTCGGCCTCACGCCGCAGTCGGTCAACAGCTTCGGTGGTTTCGTGGTGCAGGGCCGCGACCCGGCGGCGGCGCGCCGCATCGCCGACGACTCGCGCACGCTTGCGGAGGCCGGCGCGGCGCTGCTGGTGGTCGAATGCGTGCCGCGTGCGCTCGCGGCCGAAATAGCCGCGTCGGTGCAGGTGCCGGTGATCGGAATCGGCGCCGGCGCGGCCACCGACGCGCAGGTGCTGGTCATGCACGACATGCTCGGCATGAACCCGCGTCCGCCACGCTTCGTGCAGAATTTCCTGACCGACGGGCGCGACATCGCCGGTGCGTTCGCGGCTTACGCCGCGGCCGTGCGCGACGGCAGCTTTCCGCGCCCGGAACACGGTTTCGACTGAACAGGCGCCGCAGCACGGAGACGCACGCATGCTGATTCGCAGGACCTTCGGCGAGATCCGTGGCACCGTTGCCGAATGGCGTCGTGCAGGCGAGACGGTGGTGTTCGTTCCCACGCTCGGCAACCTCCACCAGGGCCATCTGCAGCTGGTGGAACTCGGCGCGCGACACGGTGACCGCGTGGTCGTCAGCATCTTCGTGAACCAGCTGCAGTTCGGCAAGAACGAGGATTACGCGCTGTACCCGCGCACGCTCGACGCCGACGTCGAGAAGCTCGAGAGCGTGGGCGCCCACGCGCTGTTCTGCCCCAGCGACACCGAGGTCTATCCGAACGGCATCGAGCACCAGACCACGGTCGCGGTGCCGACCATGACCGACATCCTGTGCGGCGCGACACGACCCGGGCACTTCACCGGCGTGACCACGATCGTGACCAAGCTGTTCAACATCGTGCAGCCCGACAAGGCGGTGTTCGGCATCAAGGACTTCCAGCAGCTCGCGGTCGTCAAGCGCATGACACAGGACCTGTGCCTGCCGATCGAGATCATCGAGGCACCAGTGGCGCGCGCCGACGACGGCCTCGCGCTCAGCTCGCGCAACGGCTACCTGAACGCGCGCGAGCGCGCGATCGCACCGGCGCTGTACCGCACGCTGCTCGGCGCGCGCGAGGCGATCGCCGGCGGCGAGCGCAACTACGCGCTGCTCGAGGCACGCGCGCAGGTCGCGCTGCTCGAGGCCGGCCTGCGTCCGGACTATTTCTCGGTGCGCGCCGCGAAGACACTCGAACCCGCCGGCCCCGGGGACCAGGACCTCGCGATCCTCGCCGCGGCCTGGCTGGGGCGCACCCGGCTGATCGACAACGTGACCGTCCGCATCGCGAGCTGAGCGCAAGCGCCGCTCCGCGCCCGCGGCGACGGGAGCAACGACCCACGGAGCAGTCATGACGAACGAAAAGACCTATCCCGTCACCGCCGCCGCCCGCGCACACACCTTCATCGACGACGCCGCCTACCAGCGCATGTACGAGGAGTCCATGCGCGACCCGGATGCGTTCTGGGCCCGCCAGGCCGGGGAGTTCCTGAGCTGGGAGCGGCGCTGGGACCGCGTGCAGCACGCCGACCTCGCGCGCGGCGAGGCGCGGTGGTTCGAGGGGGCGCGGCTCAACGTCGCGTACAACTGCATCGACCGCCACCTCGCGGCGCACGCCGATCGCATCGCGATCCTGTGGGAAGGCGACTCGCCGGGGCGCGACGCGCGGATCACCTACCGCGAGTTGCACCAGCGCGTGTGCCGGCTCGCCAACGCGCTGAAGGCGCGCGGCGTGCGCAAGGGCGACCGCGTGTGCATCTACCTGCCGATGATCCCGGAAGCCGCATACGCCATGCTCGCCTGCGCGCGCATCGGCGCCGTGCACTCGGTGGTCTTCGGCGGTTTCTCGCCGGAGTCGCTCAAGGACCGTATCCTCGACTCCGACTGCCGCGTGCTGATCACCGCCGACGAGGGGCTTCGCGGCGGCAAGCACATTGCCCTGAAAGCCAACGCCGACACTGCGCTCGCGCACTGCCCCGGCGTGCACACCTGCCTGGTCGTGCGGCACACCGGCGGCGAGATCGCATGGCAGGCCCCGCGCGACGTGTGGTACGACGAACTGGTCGGCGCCGCTGCGCCCGAGTGCCCGCCCGAGTGGATGGACGCCGAGGATCCGCTGTTCATCCTCTACACCTCGGGCTCGACCGGCAAGCCCAAGGGCGTGCTGCACACGACCGCGGGCTATCTGCTGCAGGCGGCGATGACGCACCGCTACTGCTTCGACTACCACGACGGTGACATCTACTGGTGCACCGCCGACGTCGGCTGGGTCACCGGACACTCGTACATCGTCTACGGACCACTCGCGAACGCGGCGACCACGCTGATGTTCGAGGGCGTCCCGACCTGGCCCACACCGGCGCGCTGCTGGGAGATCATCGACAAGTACGGGGTGAACATCTTCTATACGGCGCCGACCGCGATCCGCGCACTGATGGGGCTCGGTGACCAGCACGTGCGCGGCACCTCGCGGGCGAGCCTGCGCCTGCTCGGCACGGTGGGCGAACCGATCAATCCCGAAGCCTGGGAGTGGTACCACCGCGTGGTCGGCGACGGCCGCTGCCCGGTCGTCGACACCTGGTGGCAGACCGAGACCGGCGCCATCATGATCGCGCCGCTGCCGGGCGCCACCGCGCTCAAGCCGGGCTCGGCGACCCGGCCGTTCTTCGGCGTGGCGCCGGCGCTGGTCGACGCCGAGGGCCGCATCGTCGAGGGTGAGGGCAGCGGCAATCTGGTGATCACACGCTCGTGGCCGGCGCAGATCCGCACTGTGTTCGGCGACCACGAACGCATGCTGACCACGTATTTCCGCACCTATCCCGGTTACTACTTCACCGGTGACGGCGCCCGCCGCGACGCCGACGGCTACTACTGGATCACGGGGCGCGTCGACGACGTGATCAACGTCTCCGGGCACCGCCTGGGCACCGCCGAGATCGAGAGCGCGCTGGTGCTGCATCCGGCCGTCGCGGAGGCCGCCGTGGTGGGCTTCCCGCACGACATCAAGGGCCAGGGCATCTACGCCTACGTCACGCCGATGCACGACGTGCGACCGGACGAGTCGCTGCGCCGCGAGTTGCTGGAACTGGTGGCCGAGCAGATCGGCGCCATCGCACGCCCCGACGTGATCCAGTGGGCACCCGGGCTGCCGAAGACGCGCTCGGGCAAGATCATGCGCCGCATCCTGCGCAAGGTCGCGGCCGACGAACTCGACAACCTCGGCGACACCACCACGCTGGCCGACCCCTCGGTGGTCCAGCACCTCATCGATCACCGCCACCCGTAGGTCCGGGCTGTGCCCGGACATTGTTTGGCGTCGCGCATCGAATGTTCGGCCACAGGCCAAACCTACGAGCCAAACGTCGGTCGCCAAACGCCAAACGCCGGTCGCCGGCCCGTAGGTCGGGGCTGTACCCGGACATTGTTTGGCGTCGCGCATCGAATGTTCGGCCACAGGCCGAACCTACGAGCCAAACGCCGGTCGCCAAACGCCAAACGCCGGTCGCCGACCCGTAGGTCGGGGCAAAAAAAAATGCGGCCGGATCCCGGAACCACGGCGATGCCGCGGGTCCGGACTCCGGCCGCACCAGGGGTCGAGATCAGTCGTCGAAACCGGCGTCGCCGCCGTTTTCGTCGATCTCCTTCATGCTCAGCTTGATGCGGCCGCGGGGATCCACGTCCAGCACCTTCACGCGCACCTGCTGGCCTTCCTTCAGCACATCGCTCACGTTCTCGATGCGACGGTTGGCGATCTGCGAGATGTGCACCAGGCCGTCCTTGCCGGGCAGGATGGTGACGAACGCGCCGAAATCGACGATCCGTGCCACCGTACCGGTGTAGATCTCTCCAACCTTCGCCTCGGCCGTGATCGCCTGCACACGCTCGAGCGCCGCGTCACGCGAAGCGGCGTTCTCGCCGTAGATGCGCACGGTGCCGTCGTCGGAGATGTCGATCGATGCACCCGTCTCTTCCGTGATGCCGCGGATCGTCGAGCCGCCCTTGCCGATCACGTCGCGGATCTTGTCGGTGTCGATGCGGATCATGACCATCTGCGGCGCGTGATCCGAGACGTTGTCGCGCGGCGTCGAGATCGCGCGGCTCATCTCGCCGAGGATGTGCAGGCGTGCGTGGCGCGCCTGCTCGAGCGCTGCCTCCATGATCTCCTCGGTGATGCCCTGGATCTTGATGTCCATCTGCAGCGCGGTCACGCCTTCGGCCGAGCCCGCCACCTTGAAGTCCATGTCGCCGAGGTGGTCCTCGTCACCGAGGATGTCGGTGATCACGGCGAACTTGTTGCCGTCCTTGACCAGGCCCATCGCGATACCGGCCACCGGTGCCTTCAGCGGGATGCCCGCGTCCATCATCGCGAGGCTGGCGCCGCACACCGTCGCCATCGAGCTCGAACCGTTCGACTCGGTCACCTCGGACACCACGCGGATGCTGTACGGGAACTCGTCGATCGACGGCAGCATCGCGGCCACGCCACGGCGCGCCAGGCGGCCGTGACCGATCTCGCGCCGGCCCGGTGCGCCGATGCGACCGCACTCGCCCACCGAGTACGGCGGGAAGTTGTAGTGCAGCATGAACGGGTCCTTGTACTCGCCTTGCAGCGCGTCGATGATCTGCGCATCGCGCTGCGTACCGAGCGTCGCGACCACGATGGCCTGCGTCTCGCCGCGGGTGAACAGCGCCGAGCCGTGCACGCGTGGCAGGAAGCCGACTTCGCACATGATCGGGCGCACGGTCTTCAGGTCGCGGCCGTCGATGCGCGGCTTGCCGTTGACGATGCGCTCGCGGACGATCTTCTTCTCGAGCTTGCCGAACGCGGACTTCACCGCGTCGGCCGCGACGGTCTCGCTCGCCAGCGCCGCTATCGCCGCGTCACGCAGTTCACCGACGCGCGTGTAGCGCGCCTGCTTGTCAGTGATCCGGTACGCCTCGCCGATGTCGTGCGCAAAGCGCTCGCGCAGTTGTTCGGCGAGTTCGGTGTTCTCTACTGCCGGGGTCCATTCCCAGCGCGGCTTGCCCGCTTCGGCGGCCAGTTCCTGGATCGCCCTGATCACGACCTGCATTTCCTGGTGTGCGAACAGCACCGCGCCCAGCATCTGGTCCTCGGTCAGTTCCTGCGCCTCGGACTCGACCATCAGCACCGCGTCAGCGGTTCCGGCCACCACCATGTCGAGCGCGGACTCGCGCATCTCGGCATAGCCCGGGTTAAGCAGGTAGCCCTTGTCGGCCGTGAAGCCGACGCGCGCGGCACCGATCGGGCCGTCGAACGGGATCCCGGAGACGGCCAACGCCGCCGAGGTGCCGATCATCGCGGCGATATCGGGGTCCGAGGTGCGGCAGGTCGAGAGCACCGTGCACAGCACCTGCACCTCGTTGCGGAAGCCCGAGGGGAACAGCGGACGGATCGGACGGTCGATCAGGCGCGAGGTCAGCGTCTCCTTCTCCGACAGACGCCCTTCGCGCTTGAAGAAGCCGCCAGGGATCTTGCCCGCCGCGAAGCTTTTCTCGACGTAGTGCACGGACAGCGGGAAGAAACCCCTGTCCTCCTTGGGGTTGCGGTCACCGACCACGGTGACCAGCACCGTGGTCTGGTCCATGGTCACGAGCACGGCGCCGGTGGCCTGGCGCGCGATGCGGCCGGACTCCAGCGTGACGGTGTGCTCACCGTATTTGAATGTTTTTCTTACCGGGTTCACGAAATATCCTCCTCAGTCGGCCGACGCACGCCGGCCGTTGAATGTTCAGTCGATGCCGAGTCGATCAGCGGCGCAGTCCGAGACGGCCGATCAGCGTGGCGTAACGCTGCGGGTCCTTGCGCTTGAGGTAGTCGAGCAGGTTGCGGCGCTGGTTGACCATGCGGATCAGCCCGCGACGCGAGTGGTGATCCTTCTTGTGGGCGCCGAAATGCCCCTGGAGCTTGTCGATGTTCGCGCTGAGCAGCGCGACCTGTACCTCCGGCGAGCCGGTGTCGCCGTCCTTCAGCTGGTAGTCCTTGACGATGTTCGCCTTCTCTTCTGCAGACAGTGCCATTGTTACGGTCCTCTCGATGATCAATATGCCCATGGCGGCACCATGCCGCCGTCTACGTGATCCCGGCCGCGCATATTTGCAGCCCGATCGCCCATCACGACCCCCGCCGGTACCGGACCGGTGGTGGCCATTCCTGCGCGCCGCGTGCTACGCGGCACCCATCCTGCGGGGCGCGAGGCGCCGCTCGTCCAACACCTCGCCCACACCCCTGAATTTCCCGTCCTCGCCGGCGATGCGCACCAGCCCCGGCGCCGGCAGCCGCGAGGCCGTCACCGCCTGGCCCTGCGCGAGGTAGAAGCAGCTCGCCTCGGCGAGCCGCACCTCGGGCAGGTGCGCCAGCGCGCGCTCGGCCGGCAGCAGCAGGCGGTCGAGTTCCTCGAACGCGCGCTCGGCACGCAAGGCCTCGAGCCGCTCCAGCGTGACCGCGTCGGCGTCGCGAAACGGCCCCGCCTGACTGCGGTGCAGCGTCGCGACGTGCGCGCCGCAGCCGAGCGCGGCACCGATGTCCTCGGCCAGCACGCGCACGTACGTGCCCTTGCTCGCCAGCACGCGCAGGCGCAACTCGGCGCGCTCGCCCGCGCACCACGCCAGGCGCTCGAGCGCGTGGATCGTGACCCGCCGCGGCTCGCGCTCCACCACCT
>CAUJIL010000284.1 GCA_963204845.1 Pseudomonadota bacterium
TGATGCGCGCCAGCGGGAAGTTGCGGATCTCGTCGTTGCTGACGCTGAGGTCCTGCGCCGCGAGCGCGAGCCACGCGCTCTCCTCGCGGTTCAGCGCCGCCTCGGCGCGCGCGTCGAAGGCCGCCATGCGACAGCGCGCGAAGAAGTCCTCCACCTTCGCCGCCACGACCTGCAGCGCCGCGCAGGCCGCCGCCGTGCCCTCACCGGCCGGCAACAGCGTCGCGGGATCCCCAGCCCCCTCGCGCTGCCACGCCAGGCAGGCGGCCGCGGCCGCCTGTGCCGCCGCGACGCCGTCCCGATTGACGCCCGGCTTGCCGTCACGCCCGCTGGCCGCGAAGCCGGTGTCGACGAGTTGCTGGATATCCGCCGCGAGTGCGGCATCGGTGGTGCTTTCAGGGTTCACGACCCCGTCGCCGTTCAGCCCGCGCGCGGTCAGACGCTCGGTGGCCGCGGCGGCGGTGCCCATGTCGATTGCGCCGGCGTCGGCTCTGCCCGCATCGCGCAGCACCGTGCGCGCGGCGACCGCGATCGCCGCGCCGGCGCCACCCTGCTCGTCGATCGCGGCCAGCGGCAGCTCGTCACTGCCCTTCAACAGCTCCTCCGGCGACGACAGCGCGCCCAGCGTCCACTGCAGCGCCGCCAGCAGTTCCGAGGCGCGCACGCGACCATCGCCGTCGCGGTCGATCAGCGCGAGCGTGGACGGATCGCATTCGAGCCCGGCCACCGGACACGCCAGCGCCGCCCACAGTTTCTGGTCGAGTTCGGCGAGATGAACGAAGTCCTCGCCACGCTCCAGGCTGACCTGGTCGAACCCGCCGGCCTTGAAGAAACGCCACTGATGCATATCCGTGCTCCTCTTGTAATCGAAGGTCCTCGGCGCATTGGCATACCGCGGTGGAATCATCCGCCGCACCACCCACAGCGTCAACGCGGACGGTTGGCGCGCTGCTCATCCAGGCGCCGCAGGAAGTCTTCCATGATCAGGTGGTAGAGCTCGAGCCCGAGGTACTGGTCCTCGACGCCGGACTCGATGCTGGGGTTGTCGTTGACCTCGATGACCGCGATGCGCTCGCCGGACTGCTTGATGTCGACCCCGTAGAACCCGTTGCCGATCGGGCGCGTGGCGCGCAACGCGGTTTCGATCACCGCACGCGGCACCTCGTGCGTGGGCATCGTCTGGAAGCGCCCGCTGTCGACGTCGCCGCTGGCGCCGTAGCGGTAGATCTGCCAGTGGTCGCGCACCATGAAGTACTTGCAGGCGTAGATCGCGCGGTTGTTGAGCACGCCGATGCGCCAGTCGTAGTCGGTGTACAGGTACTCCTGCGCGAGCAGCAGCGCCGACTTGCGGAACAGGTCGCGCAGCGTCTCCTGCAGTTCGTCCTCGTTGGCGACCTTGACCACGCCCTTCGAGAACGAACCGTCGGGGATCTTCAGCACCATCGGGAAACTGAGCCCGGCGAGCGCGGCCATGGTGCGCGGCTGGGACTGACGGATCAGGATGCGCGTGTCGGGGGCCGGGATGCGGCGCATGCGCAGCAGGTCTGCCAGGTACACCTTGTTCGCGCAGCGCAGGATCGAGGTCGGATCGTCGATCACGACCAGTCCTTCCGACTCGGCCTTCTGCGCAAAGCGGTACGTGAAGTGGTCGATCGCGGTGGTCGCGCGGATGAACAGCGCGTCGTACTCCTGCAGGCGGCCGTAGTCGCTGCGCTTGACGAGGTCGGCGGCGATGCCAAGCCGCTTGGCGGCCTTCAGGAAATGCTTGATCGCCTTGGCGTCGCTGGGCGGCTGCGGCTCCTGCGGGTCGACCAGGATCGCCATGTCGTAACGGTAGCGCGTGCGCTCGCGCGGGCGCCGCCAGACGGCGCGGCTGTAGCGTTCCAGGGCGTTAGCGAACACCGTCTGCTGCTCGTCGTCGAGCTCGCTCGGGGCGAGCGGCGTCAGCGCCGCGATCTCCCAGCGCGCGCGCTTGCGGAACTCGATCTCGAGGATCGGACACGCGAAGCGCTCGAACAGGTCGCGCGCCAGCGGCGCGAGCACCTCCTCCTGCACGGTGCCGATGTAGCTGCGCACCGTGAACGACTCGAGGCTCGCGGGCGAATGCTCGGCGACCAGCTGATCGACGCGCTCGCCGATGTCGTCGAACTCGAGGATGAACAGCTTGCGGTTGCGCAGGATGTTCAGCGTGGCCACGCCGGGCAGCACCCGGTGTCCGCGCGCCTCGGCCAGCAGCGAGCAGTAATAGCCCCGCGAGAGGTACCGGTCGCTGCGGCAGAGGTTGATGACGCGCAGCGGCTGCTTCAGCGTCTCCTCGCCCAGCGCGAGGAAGTCCGCGAAGGAAATCACGTGTTCGCTGGGGTAGAACGGACCCCAGTCGGAGAGGTCGTCGACGACTATCTTGAGCACGGCTGCGCGTGGATGAGTGGGACTGCAGGCGATCGTAACAGAGCGCCCGCCCGACTACAGCCGCCGCGGCGGATTTGCGCACTTTTGCCTGTGCCGCCCGCCGCGGCTAGACTGCCCGGGGTAGCGCAGTGGCGGAGACACGACGGCATGGAAGGCGATGCGTCGCAGACGGCGACCGCAGCGGATGCTGCTCCGGCGCCGACCGTACGCGAGGCGACGCTCGATGACCTCGACGAACTGGTGCGCCTCGAGGACGAGTCCTTCGACAGCGACCGCCTGAGCCGGCGCAGCTTCCGCCGCTTCCTGCAGAACGACACCGACGACCTGCTGGTCGCCGCAGGGGCCTCCGGCCTGCTCGGCTACATCCTGCTGCTGAAGCACCGCGGCACGCGGCTCGCGCGGCTCTATTCGATCTGCGTCGATCAAGCGGCGCGCGGCCAGGGGATTGCCGAGGCATTGATGGCCGCCGGCGAGGACGCGGTGCGCCGCGCCGGCTGTGCGCACCTGCGCCTCGAGGTGCGTCGCGACAACGAGCCGGCGATCGCGCTGTACCGCAAGCTCGGCTACCGGCTGTTCGGCACCATCCCGAACTACTACGAGGACGACCAGGAGGCGCTGCGTTTCGAGAAGCGCATCCGCTACTACAGTGGGGCGCGCTCCGACCTGTTCGTGCCCTACTACAACCAGACCACGCCGTTCACCTGCGGTCCAGCCTGCCTGCTGATGGCGATGCGCGCGCTCGACCCCGGCTCGCCGCTCGAGCAACGCGAGGAACTGCGGCTGTGGCGCGAGGCGACCACCATCTTCATGACCTCCGGCCACGGGGGCTGCGGACCGCGCGGACTCGCGCTGGCGGCACACCGCCGCGGTTTCGACGTCGCGATCCACCTCAACGACGACCGCGTGCTGTTCATCGACGGACTGCGCGACGACGCCAAGCGCCAGGTGCTGACGGTGGTCCAGGAGGACTACCACGAACAGGCGCTGGAGGCCGGGATCCCGATCGTCTACCAGCCGCTGGGCGTCGAGCAGATGCAGCAGGGCCTGGCCCGCCACGTGGTGCCGGTGGTGCTGATCAGCTCGTACCGGCTGACCCGCGAGAAGGCGCCCCACTGGGTGGTGGTCGCGGCGATCGATCGCGACTTCGTGTACATCCACGATCCCGAGATCAAGCCCGAGCGCGGCGAGACCGACACCGACAAGACCTTCGTGCCCATCGACCGCGCCGCGTTCAACCGCATGGCGCGTTTCGGCCAGTCGTCGATGCGCGCCACGCTGCTGATCGGCCCGCGGCGCCGGCGCCGCGCCCGCAAGGCCGCGTCAGCGCCGGCACCGGCACCGGCACCGGCACCGGCGTGAAAGAAATCTCATGAGCAGCGACTTCCTGCTGCAGGCGCTGATCCTGCTCGGCGCGATCGTGCTCGTGGTGCCGCTGCTGCAGAAGGCCGGCGCCGGCTCGGTGGCCGGTTACCTGGTCGCCGGACTGCTGATCGGCCCGCCGGTGCTCGGCTGGGTCACCGAGTACGAACTGATCGGCTCGATCGCCGAATTCGGCGTCGTGTTCCTGCTGTTCTCGATCGGCATCGAGCTGCGACCGGCGCGCCTGTGGCTGATGCGCCGCCTGGTGTTCGGCCTCGGCAGCGCCCAGCTGCTGCTGTGCGGCGCGGCGATCGCGGGCGCGCTGTACCTGGCCGGCCTCCCGCCGGCCGCGGCGGCAGTCTGCGGCCTCGCGCTGGCGCTGTCCTCGACCGCGATCGTGGTGCAGTTGCTCGCCGAGCGCCGCGAGCTGGCGTCGCATCGCGGGCGCGCCTCGTTCGCGATCCTGCTCCTGCAGGACGTGGCGGTCGCACCGCTGATCACGCTGGTCTACCTGCTCGGTGCGCGCGGCGCCGGCGGCGACGCGCTGCCGGCGGTGCTCGAGGCGCTCGGCGCGCTGCTGGCGGTGCTGGTGCTCGGGCGCATCGCGTGGCGCCACCTGCTGCCGAGCATGGCGGCGCTGCGCAACGCCGACATGCTGGTCGCGGTCGCGCTGCTGCTCGTGCTCGGCGCCGCGTGGGCCATGGAACACGCCGGCGCGTCGCTGGCGCTCGGGGCCTTTTTGGCCGGCGTGCTGCTCGCCGATTCACCGTTCCGCCACCAGGTGGTGGCCGACATCCAGCCGTTTCGCGGCATCCTGCTCGGCCTGTTCTTCATGACCGTGGGCATGTCGATCGACCGCGGCGGCGTGCTGGCCAATGGCCCGCTGCTGCTGGGACTGACGCTGGGGCTGATGACGCTGAAGACCCTGCTGATCGCGGTGTTGCTGCGCGCGTTCGGCCTGGCTACCCGCGACGCCGTCCAGGGCGGCGCGCTGCTGTCGCAAGCCGGCGAATTCGCGCTGATCCTGTTCGCACTCGCCGCCGGGCAGTCGTTGATCGATGCCGAGGCGAAACAGCTGCTCTACCAGGTCGCGGTCAGCAGCATGCTGCTGACGCCGCTGGTCGACGTCGCCGGCACGCGCCTCGCGCGGCTGTTTCCCGCGCCACAACCCGCCGCCGACGCCAGCGCACCGGAGCAGGAAGGCACGCACGACGGACACGTGGTGATCTGTGGCTTCGGCCGCGTCGGGCAACAGGCCGCGCGCGTGCTCGAGGCGAACGGCACGCCGTGGCTGGCGATCGATCTCGCGAGCGCGACCATCGAGCAGGCGCGCAGCGCGGGACTGCCCGTGTTCTACGGCGACTGCGGGCGCAGCGAGATCCTGCGTGCGCTCGACGCCGAGCTGGCGGCGCTGGTACTGGTCACCCTCGACGATGCGGCAGCGGCCGAGCGCACGCTGCTCGCGCTGCGCCAGGTCGCACCCGGGGTGCGCGTGATCGCCCGCGCCAGCGACGACGTGCAGGCGCGGTTGCTGCGCGCCCACGGTGTGCTGCGCGCGGTGCCGGAGACCACCGAGTACAGCCTGCAGCTCGCGCTCGCGGCGCTCGGTGAACTGGGGCTGGACGACGAGCGCCGCGATGAACTCGAAGCCGGATTCCGCGCGCACGAGTACGCGCGCTTGCTGGGGCGCCCGAACGCATGAGCACGGGCAGCGCGCTGGTCGCCGGCGCCTGAACGCTCAGTGCCCGTGGCCGCCCGCTCCGTGGGCGTGGCCGTGCGCGATTTCCTCGGCGCTCGCGGCTCGCACGTCCACCACCTCGATCTCGAAGCGCAGCGTGCGTCCGGCGAACGGATGGTTCACGTCGACGTCGACGTTGAACTTGCCGACCTTCACCACCGTCGCCCGGCGCTCGCCGTCGGCGGTCTGCACGCCGACCACCATCCCCGGCTGCAGGCGGCGCGGTCCGTTGACACGCTTCAGCGGCACGCGCGCCAGCGCATCGGGCCGGCGTTCCCCGTAGCCATCGGCCGGCGCCAGCGTGGTCTGCACCCGATCGCCCGCGGCGTGCCCGGCCAGCGCCGCCTCGAGCGCCGGCAGGATGTTCGCGTGTCCGTGCAGGTACGCGACCGGCTCGCCGTCCTGCGAACGCTCCAGCTCCGCCCCCTGCTCGTCGCGCAGCACGTAGTGGAAACTGGCGACCGTGTCGTCGGCGATCTGCATCGGCGGGAGCTCCGCGAAAAAAGGGCCGCAAGTATCCGCGAAGCACCGCACGCCGCGCAACGCGCCTCACTCCAGGCGGAGCCAGACGGTGATTTCCTCGCGGTCGTGGTAGAGCTGGCGCGCGCTGCA
>CAUJIL010000285.1 GCA_963204845.1 Pseudomonadota bacterium
CGACGGTTGGGGCTGGCGCGAGGCGTTCCGCTTCTTCGCGCTCGCTTCGGCGGTCGTGATGGTGCCGCTGACGTGGTTGTTGCTGGAAGACTGTCCGGCGCGACGCGGGCTCGCGCCGGATGGCGTGGCGCCGGAACCCGCCGCTGATGCCCCCGTGTCCGCGACCGTGCTGCCCGCGGCGGGCAGCACGTCGGAGATCATGCGGCAGGCGAATTTCTGGGTGGTCGCGCTGGTGCTCGGCGTGCTGTTCTCGGTCTACAGCGCGCTGCTCAGCAACCTTGCCCCGCTGGCCACCGGTCGCGGCCTCAGCGCCGAGAATGCCGCGTACCTGATCTCGACGCTGGCGGTGTGCGGCATGATCGGCAAGGTGGTGTTCGGGCTGCTGGCCGATCGCATCGATCTGCGGCTGGGACTCGCCGCGGCGCTGGCGCTGGTGATCGTGACCCTGCTGCTGCTGATCCACGGCAGCGGTTTCGTGCTGCTGTTCGCCGCCAGCGCGTCGCTGGGGCTCGCCGCCGGCGGCATGCTGCCGGTCTGGGGTGCGCTGATGGCGGTGCTGTTCGGCGCGGCGAACTACGGGCGCGTGATGGGGCTGATGAACCCGGTGATGATGCCGATCGTGGTGGCCGGATCGCCGTTCGCGGGCTGGTCCTTCGACGCCACCGGCGATTACGCGCAGGCATTCTGGGTCTTTGCCGGCCTGTGCGGGCTGGCGCTGCTCGCGCTCGCGCGGGTTCGGCTGCCGGCGACGGCGTCGTGAACGGCGCGCCGCGATGAAACGGGCGGTGATCGCCGTTGCCGTGATCGTGCTCGTGGCGACGCTGTCGCTGCAGTCGCGCGCGGTGCAGGCGGTCCTGCTCGGCTGGTACCTGCCGGAGTTTCCGCACCCGGAGCGCGCGCTCGAGCGGCTCGCCGAGGACGTCTCGGGTGAAGTGCACTTTCCGAGCGCCTCGCCGTTCGACCTCGAGGTGGTGCTGGACGGGATGCAGGGCGCGGTACCTACCACCGGGCTCGGCCACCTCACGCTGCCGCCCGGCGCCACGCGCGAGCGTCCGGTGCCGGCGCTGGTGATCCTGCCCGGCAGCGGCGGCATCGCACCGGGGCGTGAGCGCGACTACGCCGAACTGCTGGCGCGCCAGGGTATTGCATCGTTGATCGTCGAGTACTACCTGCCGCGCGGCATGACGGAGGATTATCCTTACCGCGTGCGCACCTCGACCGTTACCGAGTTCGACGTGGTCAGCGACGCCTATGCCGCCTTGCGGCTGCTGGCGACCAGCGCGCTGATCGACCCGCAACGCATCGGCGTGATCGGCTTTTCCTACGGCGGGATGGCCGTGCGCTGGACGATGGACCGCCGGCTGCAGCGCATCCTCGCGCCACACACCGCGGGCTTTGCGTTGTACGCCGATTTCTACGGCCCGTGCTTCCAGGTTCCGGGCAGCACGGAGATCGTGGCTGCTCCGCTGCTCACCGTGCGCGGTGACGAGGATGCGTCGAACGATCTCGCCGCGTGCGCCGCGCGCGAGCACGAACTGCGCCTGCTCGGTGCGCGCGTGGAGGCGCACCTGATCCCGGGCGCGGGGCACGCGTGGGAGGTCGCACGCCCGCGCGCCGAGGGCGACCATCCCTACCTGGCCGGCTGCGAACTGCGCTACGACGAGCGCGGTCGTGCCTGGCTCGACGGCGAACGTGTCGCGGCGGTCGAGCCCGGTGCCTCTCGGATGGAACGCATCGCCGCGCGCATCACCAGTGGCGGCGCGTATCGCGACTGCCTGCACTACGGGTATATCGTGGGACGCGACGACGCGGCCAGGCAGCGCGGCCACGAACTGCTGCTGGATTTCCTCGCGCGGCATTTCGGCACGCCGGACGTGTCGCGGCGGCAGGACGCGGACGCGGGGCGCGGGCCAGCGGCAGCGGAGGCGGCGAAGGGATGAACGGAGACAGCATGAGCACGGTGTCGGTATCGGGATTCGTGACCAGGCGCGCGCGCGGGCGCGACATTCTGAACCGCATCGCGGTGCCGCGTGATCTCGACGAGGTAACGCGCATCGATCACGCGGCCGAATGCGACCCGCGCGCGGCAGGGATCGCGCCGCGCGACGCCCAGGCGGTGTGGGACGCGGTGTGCGCGCTGTATCGCACCGGCTACTACCCGGCCATCATGTTCAGCCTGCGCCGGCGCGGGCACACGGTGTTCAGCCGCGCGCTCGGACACGCGAGCGGCAACGCGCCCGGCGCGGCGGCGGACGCAGCGAAACGCCCCGCCACGCCCGGCACGCCGAGCTGCATCTTCTCGGCCTCGAAGGCGCTCACCGCGATGCTGATCCATCGCATGGAGGAGCACGGCGAGCTGAACCTGCTGAACCCGATCGCGCATTACGTGCCCGAGTTCGCGCGCAACGGCAAGGACCGGATCACGATCTACCATCTGCTGTCGCACCGCGCGGGGATCCCCGGCATCGCGGGCGTCGAGGACCCGCGCGTGGTGCTGGATCACGAGCAGTGCCTGCAGCTGCTGTGCGATGCCGAGCCGCAGCACCTGTTCGGGCGCCAGCAGGCGTATCACGCGATCACCGGCGGCGTGATTCTCGCCGAGATCGTGCGGCGCGTGAGCGGCATGGACATCCGCAAGGCCTGGCGCACGTGGTTCAAGGAGCCGATGGGTTTCACGGTGCTCGACTACGGCGCCGGCGCCGCGGTGCGCGCGCGCATCGCCGAGCAGGCGCTCACCGGGATCCAGGGCGTGGGACTGGTGGACGATTTCGCGCGCCGCCTGATCGGTGCGCGCTTCGCGGACGTGCTCGAACTGATCGCCGATGCCGGTTTCTACAAGGCGGTGATCCCGTCGGGCAACATGGTGGCCACCGCCGGCGAGCTGACGGCGTTCTACCAGATGCTGCTCGACGGCGGGCGCTGGAACGGCCGCCAGATCCTGCGCCCCGAGACGATCATGCGCGCGACGATGGAGGTCGGTCCGCACGCGCGCGACGCGACGATCGGGCTGCCGATGCGCTACAGCCAGGGATTCATGCTCGGCGGCACGCCGGTCGGGCTGTTCGGGCCGCATTCGCAGCACGCCTTCGGGCACATCGGTCTGTCGAACAACCTGACCTGGGCGGATCCGGAGCGCGGGGTGGCGGTGGCGCTGCTGGTGAGCGGGATTCCGGTGCTCGCGACCAACGTGGTGGCGTTGCTGCGTCTGGTCGCGCGCATCGCCGCCGCGTGTCCGCGCACGGCCATGTAGGTTCGGCCGGTGGCCGAACAATCCATGTCCGGGCATAGCCCGGACCTACGGGACGCCGAGCCAGGAGCGGATGCGGGGATCGCGCTGCAGGCCGGTGACCAGCGAGGCGCCGGCGTCGCGCAGCGCGACCACCGTCGCGGCGCGGATCGCGTCCTCGTCGGAGGTCAGCACCGCGGTGGGGGTCTTGCCGTAGGCCGTGAAGTTCCAGTGCCCGATCGGCTCGCCGGCGCCGTCGCGAATCTCCAGGTCGTACTTGATCCAGATCTCGAACACTTTCGCACGCGTGTCGGCCGGCAACGCGAACTGGAACTCCGCGACGCGTGGCACGACGATCGCCGCCAGCCCGGGGTCGCCGGCCGCCGGCGCGGGCAACTCGCGCACGGTGCGGAACGTGCTGCCGAGCACGCTGCGGAAGGCCTGCATCTGCGGCTGTCCGAGGTTGATCGTCCACTCCTGGCCGGACGGGCCCGGGCGCTTCTCATGGTGCGTGAACGAGGCGAATTCGGCTGGAAAGTGCACACCGACCGCGAGCGGCAGCGGATCGACCAGCGGTGACGGAAAGCCGTCCAGCGCCTGCATCGTGACCACCCGCGGCCCGCAGGCCGCCAGCGCCAGTCCCGCGCCCAGTAGCGCCAACAGTCGGCGCCGCTGCCGGCCGTGTCCGCGCGGTGCATCCTCGATCGCAACGCTCACTCGAAATCCTCCAGTCCGACGAAGGTGCCTCCGTTGCGCCACGCGAGCTCGCGCATCAGCGAGGCGAAACGGATGCCGGTGACCTGCTGGTTCGCGGGGCGCGCGAACTGGGTCGGGAAACCCACGGCGTGGATGCGTACCAGCCGCTCGCCACCGGATTCGGCGTTGATGCGATCGACGACGTCGATCACCTGCGCGATCGAGTTGCCGGTGAACTCGTCGCCGAGCACGTAGATGCTGATCCGCCGGCCCGGTTCGTGAAAGGCGCGGATCGCCTGCACGATGCCTTCGGCCGGGCTGCTGTTGCTGTACGGGTTCCAGGTCGCGAAGCGGGCGACGATAGCGCGCCGGCGCGCCGGCGTGTCCGGGATCCACTGGCCGCGATAGCTCGAGAACATGTACTCGCCCTCGTCGCTCATCACCTGCACGCCCTTCAGGCGCGGGTAGATGTCGAGGATGTGGATCATCTCGCGCTGCGCGCGCGCCCAGGCGTAGTTGAACATGCTGCCCGAGGTGTCGATCACGAAGATCACGTATTCGCTGTCGACCGGAATGCCGCCGATGGTGTCGTCGCGTCGCTTGCCCTGCGCGCCGAGCAGACGCTTCATCTCCGCGGTCAGGCGCTGCCTGGCGCTTTCGAGCTGCCCGATCAGCCGGCTCTGGACCTCGTCGCCGCGCCCGGAGGGTGCGTGTTCGCCGGGGATCGCCGATGCGGCGCCCTGCAGCCGCGCGACGGCTTCCAGCGCCTCGGAGAGCTGTTCGCGGCGCGCGTTGAGGTCGCGCTCGAGCACCACCGACTCGCCGCGCAGGCGATGCAACTCCTCCTGCAGCGCGGCGATGCGCCCCTGCATGTCGCGCGTGTCGCGCTCGAGCACCTGCGGCGCGGTGATCCGCGTGATCATCAGCAACAGGATGATCGCGCCGAAACCGCAACAGATCACGTCGAGGAACGACAGGCTGAACTGCTCCCCGGCGCGCCGTCGCAGCCTCATGGCCAGTCTCCGGCCGGGGACAGGAAGGCGCCACGGCTCGCGATCGCGAGCTGCCAGAACGCCGAGGCGGCCATCGGGTCGCCTTCCATCGGCGCGAGGATCACATTGACCGGTATGCCATGCGGCAGCGCGGCGAGCGCCTGGTTGAAGTATTTGATGCGGTCGCGTCCGCTTGCCTTGGCCGGCACGGGTCCATTGCCCTGGGTCGGCAGGCCGTCGGTGATCAGGTAGACGTTGTCCGGCGCCGGCTTCATTTCCGCCACGGCCCGGAAGGCGGCGAGCAGGCTGGTCCCGCCGGCGGGCGTGACCGCATCCAGCGCCTCGATCGCGCGGCCCAGACGTTCGCGGTCCGCGACCGGCAGCCACTGGCCCGCGGTGCCGTCGAGCGCCGGCTCGACGCCGG
>CAUJIL010000286.1 GCA_963204845.1 Pseudomonadota bacterium
TCCGCTGAGCTTGCGCACGGGTGCGGATTTCTCCACAGTCGCGGCGTCACCCCGCGGACGGAGGATCGGCGATGGCGCAACGCGACGACGCACGAACCGGCGGCGTGCTCGGCTGGATCGAGCGCACGGGCAACCGCCTGCCCGATCCGGTGTTCATCTTCCTGTACCTCATCGTCGCGCTGATCGTGGTGAGCGTGGTGGCCTCGGCCGCGGACTATTCCGCGCTGCATCCCTCGCAACGCGACGCCGGCGGCGCGCCGCTGCTGATCGCCGCCAGCAGCCTGCTCGCGCCCGAAAACATCCGCCGGCTGTGGGCGGACATGCCGCACACGTTCACGGCGTTCCACCCGCTCGGTTACGTGCTGGTGGTGATGCTCGGCGCCGGCGTGGCCGAGCGCAGCGGTCTGTTCGCGGCCGCAATGCGTGGTGCGGTGCACGCGGCGCCGGCCGGACTGCTGACGCCGATGGTCGCGCTGGTCGCGATGATGGGGAACCTCGCCGCCGACGCCGCCTATGTGGTGCTGGTGCCGCTGGCGGCAATCCTGTACGCGGCCGCCGGACGCCATCCGATCGCCGGTATCGCGGCCGCGTTCGCGGGCGTGTCGGGCGCTTTCTCGGCGAATCTGGTGCCGGGACAACTCGATGCGCTGCTGTTCGGCATCACCGAGGCGGCAGCGGAGGCGCTGGTGCCGTCGTGGAACGCGAACATCGTCGGCAACTGGTATTTCATCATGGGCATGACCGTCGTGTTCCTGCCGGTCGTCTGGTACGTCACCGAGCGCGTGATCGAGCCGCGCCTCGGGCGCTGGGAAGCGGGCAGCGGCGCCACTGGCGAGCACGAGGCCGGACCGGTCGACACGTCGCAGCGTCGCGCATTGCGCCACGCGGGTCTGGCCGCGCTCGCGGTGGTGCTGCTGTGGACGCTGTTCCTGTTCGGTCCGGGAACGCCGCTGCTCGATCGTGATGCTGTGGGCCCGGCGCGGCTGTCGCCGTTCTTCCGTTCGCTGGTGGCGGGCTTCCTCGTGCTGTTCCTCGCCAGCGGATGGGCCTACGGGCGCGTCGCGGGAACGGTGCGCACGCACCGCGACATCGTGCGCATGATGAAGGAATCGATGAGCGAACTCGCGTACTACCTCGTGCTCGCGTTCGCCGCCGCGCACTTCATCGCGATGTTCGCGTGGTCGAATCTCGGGTTGATCCTCGCGGTGCACGGTGCCGAGGCCATACGCGCATCCGGGCTGCCGGCGCCCGCGCTGCTCGCGCTGATCGTGCTGCTGACGGCGGGCGTGAACCTGTTCGTCGGCTCGGCGTCGGCGAAATGGGCGCTGCTCGCGCCGGTGCTGGTGCCGATGATGATGTTGCTCGGCATCAGCCCGGAAGCGACCACCGCGGCGTATCGCGTCGGCGACGGCGCGACCAACATCGTGACGCCGCTGATGGTGTACTTTCCGCTGATCCTCACCTTCTGCCAGCGCTGGCGCGCGGATTTCGGCATCGGCAGCCTGGTCGCGACGATGCTGCCGTTTTCGCTTGCGCTGCTCGTTGCGGGCGCGCTGCTTACCATCGCGTGGATCGCGCTCGGCATCCCGCTCGGTCCCGCGGCGCCAGTGCATTTCGTGTTGCCCTGAAGCGAGTCCGGCGCTTTGCGCAAAATTGCCGCACGCGCTGGCCTTGCGTGTGCTATTAACAGTAGGCGGAATCTTCGTCGATTCCCATCCATCAGCAACGGGAGACCATCGATGGCAGAGACAACACCGGCCAAGAAGCCTGCCGCCAAGAAGGCAGCAGCCAAGAAACCCGCGGCGAAGAAGGCTGCGGCCAAGAAGCCTGCCGCGAAGAAGGCTGCGGCCAAGAAGCCGGCAGCGAAGAAGGCTGCGGCGAAGAAGCCCGCCGTGAAGAAGGCTGCGGCCAAGAAGCCGGCCGCGAAGAAGGCGGCGGCGAAGAAGCCTGCTGCCAAGAAGGCGGCGGCGAAGAAGCCCGCTGCAAAGAAGGCCGCCGCGAAGAAGAAGTAGCGATACCTCCAGCGCCCGATGCACACGGACGTGCCGGGCAGCTTCCTGCCGAAATGCCGGTGCCCGCCTGCCGGCAGGGGCGTCTTCCCCCCGAATCTTCCTTTCAGACCCCGCCTGGCAGCGGTTGCGATGCGCGTACGCGATTGAGCGCCGGATCGTTCGGCGGGTTCTCCACGCAGCGCGTTCCGTCCGCGTGGTAGATGTACGCGACGCAGCGGTTGCAACTGGTGCAGCCGGAGCGCCTGGTCTCGCCGCTGCGCATGCGGTTCACGAGTCGGGTGTCGTGGATCAGCGCGCGCGCCATCACCACGCAGTCGAAGCCGTCGGCCAGTGCCGCTTCGGCACTGTCGAGTGATTTCACTCCACCGAGGAACGCGAGCGGCATGCCGACCGCCTCGCGCACCTTCAGCGAGTGCTCGCGCAGGTAGCTTTCGCGGAACTCGGTCCGCCGTGGCGCGCCGAGCGCGCTGAGACGCAGCGCCAGGCGCGGGATCCACTGGTCGTGCAGCACCTTCGCGATCTCCTGCTGGTCGACCGGGCTGCCGAACATGAACCACGTCGACTCGACGTTGCGTCCGCCCGAGAGCACCAGCAGATCGGCGCCGGCGTTCTCCAGCGCGCGCGCGGTCACGGCGGCGTCGGTTGCATCGGCGCCGCCCGGCACGCCGTCGGCGACGTTGATCTTCGCGATCACCGCGAGATCCCGCCCGACCGCCTGCTTCACCGCCGCGAGCACGCGGGCCGGAAAGCGCGCGCGGTTCTGCGCGCTGCCGCCGAACTCGTCGCGCCGGCGGTTGTCGAGCGGCGAGATGAACTGGTTCAGCAAATAGCCGTGGCCCATATGCAGTTCGACCGCGTCGAAGCCGGCCTCGCGCGCGAGTTCCGCGGTGCGCACGAACTGCGCGGTGACGCGGTCCATGTCCGCGGCCTGCATGGCGCGCCGGCGCCAGTTGCCGGCCAGCAGCCCGGCCTTGTTGAAGCCCGACACCGAGCTCATGGCCGGACGCCCGAGGCGGATGCCGGTGACGAAGGAGCCGCCGTGGGTGATCTGCGCCGAGATCGCACCGCCCTCGGCGTGGACCGCGGCGGTCAGCACCCGCAGGTCCGGCAGGATCTGCTCGCGCATCCAGATCTGGTTCGGCAGCGTGCGGCCTTCCTCGGATACCGCGACGTAGGCGACCGTCGTCAGTCCCACGCCGCCGGCGGCGAGCTCGCGGTGGTGGCGCACCAGCGCGTGCGTGGGCGCACCGTCGATGCACATCGCCTCGTTGGCGCCGGACTTGATGAAGCGGTTGCGCAGGCGCAGCGGGCCGATCGTGATCGGGTCGAAGACGGAGGGCGAGGTGGTCATCGTGCGGCAATCCTGATCGGGGTGAAGCGCTCATCTTCGTTGCCGCGCGTGCGCCAGGCAATCGTCCCGGCGGGGGGAGCGCGGTTAGAATCGGCCCGGCACGAATGGCTGCCGGCACGCAACCCTGGAGGAACCATGGCCGATATCGAGTTCGAGAACCGCGACGGAGTGGGGCTGATCACGCTGGCCCGACCGGACCGGCTCAATGTCGTGGGCTGGCAGATGCTCGGGGAGCTCGGCGATCTGTACCGGCGCTGCGACATCGACCCCGCCGTGCGCGTGGTCGTGATCAGCGGCCGTGGCAGCGCGTTCTGCGCCGGCGCCGACCTGGCGCGCGGTGATGCCTTCGCCAGCGAGGCGGACGGCGAGTTCAGTTCGTGCCCGCTGTCGATGCAGGCCTGGGAGGTGCGCAAGCCGGTGATCGCCGCCTGCAACGGACACGCGATCGGGGTCGGACTGGGCATCGCGCTGCAGTGCGATATGCGCGTCGTCGCGCGCGGGGCGAAGTACGGCCTGCTGCAGAACCGGCGCGGAGTGGTCGCCGATTTCGGGGTGGAATGGGTGCTGCCGCGGCTGGTGGGTGTCGAGCGCGCGTTCGAACTGCTGGTGCGTGGCGCGCGCATCGACGGCGAGCAGGCACACGCCTGGGGGCTCGCCGGATACCTCGCGGATGCCGACGGCGTGCTCGATTGCGCGCTGGAGATCGCTGCCGACATGGCGCGCAACTGCTCGCCGCTGGTGATGGGAATGCACAAGCGCCTGCTGTGGCGCGGGCTCGATATGCAGCGCGAGGCGCTGGTCGCGCTGGAGACACGCGCGCTGCACCACAGCATGCGCCAGCCCGATGCGCTCGAGGGTGGCATGGCGTGGGTGGAGAAGCGCGCGCCGCGCTGGGAGGAGGACTGGAGCGCGCGCTGGCCGGATTTCCTCTAGCGCAACGCGCGGGCGGCGCACCCTAGAGCAGGTGCTTGTGCATGCCCGAGATGCCGCCGTGCGGCTGGATGAACACGCCGTTGCAGCTGGCGGTCAGCGTGTCGCCGGCGTGCATCTCGGCGCGTACCCAGGTCTTGCGTCCCTCGACGCGCTCGACCCAGCCGCGCAGCCGCAGTTCGGTGTTCAGCGGCGTGCGGCGGTGGTAGCGGATTTCCAGCGTGCCGGTCATTCCCGGCTGCCCGCCGATCGCTTGTGCCTCGCCCATGAACTGGTCGAACAGCGCTGCCACGAATCCTCCGTGCACGCTGGTCGGCGGTCCCTCGTAGGCCCAGCCCAGCGTGGCGCGGCCGTGCGCGACACCATCGGCGATCCATGTGCGAAGCGGCGGCGCCAACGGGTTCGCGATCCCGGCGACCGGGTTCGTCTCGTGCCCGATCTGCCCGATCCGTCCGTGACAGCCCTGTTCGGCGAAGGCCATGCGCCCGTAGAGGCGCGGCAGCGCCGCGCACTCCGTCGCGTGGTCCTCCAGGCGCGCGGCGATCGCGTGCAACTCCGGAATCGTCGGCGTGCTGCTGACCAGGATCTCCGTCAGCTGGCGGATCGCCGTTGCGACGCGCCTGCGCGCCTCCCACTCGGCGCTGTACGCCGGCGTGATTTCCTCGGACAGGAAGGGGTTGTCGGTGGCCTCGGTCACGCTGCGTTCTCCTGTGACTGATCGATGGTGGCGAGCGCGGCGCCCAGCAGTCCCGGGTCGCTGCGCGTGATCACGAATACCGGTATGGCGCGCAGATACGCGCTCATCGGTCCCCTGTCCTCGAAGCGCGCGCGGAAGCGGCTGTGGCGCAGGAAGTCGGTGAAGCGCGGCACGATGCCGCCGGCGATGTAGACGCCACCCTGCGCGCCGCAGCACAGCGCCTGGTCGGCCGCGGCGGTGCCCAGGAACGCGCAGAAGTGTTCCAGCGCCTCTCGGCACAGCGGGTCCGTGCCATCGACGGCGCGCTGCTGGATCTGCGCGGCGGAAAGCGCTTCGCAGGCGTGCGCGCGCAGCGTGCAGACGACGCGGTGGATACGCTCGATGCCTGGCCCCGACAGCAGCGACTCGCGGCTCGCGTGCTCGCCGGCTTCCAGAAGTGCGGCGAGGATCCGCAGTTCCTCGGCGCTCGCCGGGCCGATCGACGCGTGCCCGCCCTCGGTGGCGATGGCCTGGAACCCGTCGTGCGTCGGCACCAGTTGCGCGACGCCGAGCCCGGTTCCGGGACCCAGCGCGACCAACGGCTTGCCGGCACGCGCGCTGCCGCCACCGATCGTTACCCGGTCCGCGACGCCGATGCGCGGCAGCGCCAGCGCGATCGCCTCGAAGTCATTGAGTACACCGAGGCGGGCGACGCCGAGTTCGGCGGCCAGCGCGCGGCGCGAGAATTCCCAGGCGTGGTTCGTGAGGCGCACCGTGTCGGCGTCGACCGGGCCCGCCACCGCAATGCACGCTTCGTCCGGGCGGGCGCTGCACCCATGCAGGTAAGCGTGCGCGGCCTCGGCCAGCGAAGCGAAGGCGCGCGTCGGCAGCGTGTGCGGGTCGTTCAGGAATTCGCCGGCCTGCGCGAGCGCGAAGCGGG
>CAUJIL010000287.1 GCA_963204845.1 Pseudomonadota bacterium
ACGGCGTCCAGATCAAACGCCGACGACGACTTTCACGTCGCTGATTTGGTGCGCTCGCAGGCGCACTAGGTTCGGCCTGTGGCCGAACGATTCATGTCCGGGCACAGCCCGGACCTACAGTTCAGGGGAACATCACGCCCAGCAGCACCCAGGCCCCGATCAGCACCGCGGTGGCGGCGGCCAGCCGTGGCCGCAGCGGCCCGCGTCCGAGCACCGCGACCAGCAGGAACTTGACCAGCGTGTTGGCCAGCGCCGCCACACCGATCGCGCGCGTCGCGATCCCGAAGGCGCCGGTCTCCTTTGCCTGCTGCGCCAGCGACAGCGTGATCGCATCGACGTCCGACAGCCCCGCGATCGCGGCGACCACGTAGATGCCACCCTCCGGAGCGTGCCGCCGGGTCAGTTCCACCACCACCAGCACGAACGCGAACAGCAGCGCGAACTGCACCGCCGACACCAGATTGAACGGGTTCCTGACCTCCAGCGCATCACCGCTCGCGGTCACCGGACGCCGGCGCAATCCGCGCAGATAGAAGAATCCGGCCAGCAGCGCCGTCACCAGCGCCAGCACGCCGAAATCCCTGACCAGCGTGGGCAGCAATTCGCGGTTCACGATCGCTATCGTGACCATCACGCGCACGAACATCACGGTCCAGGCGGTGAGGATGCCGGCCGCCAGCGCATCGGCCCCGGTGGAAGTCGGATCGCTGCGGCTCTGGCGTGCGAAGCCGAGGCTCACGGCCGTCGAGGACGCCAGACCACCCGCGAAACCCGTCAGCACCGTGCCGTGCGCCGCTCCGAGCAGACGCACCGCGACGTAGCCGACCAGCGAGAGCCCGGAGATCAGGATCACCAGCAGCCACAGCAGGTACGGATTCAGCACGCCGAGCGGATCGAGCGCGCGATTCGGCAACAGCGGCAGCACGATGAAGCTCGCGATCAGCAGCTTCAGCACCGCGTAGATGTCGTCGGTCGCGACCCGTGCGACCATGCCGTGCAGCGGCTGCTTGAACGCGAGCACGGCCGAGGTCAGGATGCCGAGCGCGACCGCCACCTCCGCGTAGCCGTACATCACCACGCCGCCGAGCAGGAACACCGTCAATGCGGCGAACTCGGTCGACAGTCCCGGCGCCTCCGGGCGCAAGCGGCTCTCGAGCACGTGCCCGGTGATCACCGCCAGACCGACCAGCACCAACGCGACAGCGAACAGCGTCGGGCCGCCGTGATGCAGCGAAACCCACGCGCTCAGCGAACCGAACTGCGCCAGCAGGATGAACGTGCGCAGGCCGGCGATCGTGCGATGCCCGCTCGCCGTCTGGTTCTTCTCGCGCTCGACGCCGATCAGCGCGCCGATCAGCAGCGCGACCAGGAAACCCTGTGCGACGTCGAGATCGATGGCGGTCATCGCAGCAGGTGTCCGGCTCGGCTTACCAGTAACGCACCCGTCCGGTGTCGACGTGGATGAAATTCGACGCCCGGTAGAGTCCCACGCCACCGCCCTTCAACCCGACCGCGGCCTTGTGCAGCGCGAGCAGGTCCGAACCGGGCAGCCGGATGTCGATCGCCTTGCCCTGCAGGTGCAGGCTGCCCTGTGCGACGCCGGAACCGTGCGCGCGCAGCATCTCGTTGCTCGACGGCGAGCGGTAGCCGGAAATCACTTCGTACGGGCGCGAATTGCCGACCTTCTGCTGCAGCACGGCGAGCAGGTCGAGCAGCCGCGTATCGATCGCGTGCACCACGTTCGCGCGGTGATCGCGCAGCACGCGGTAGATCGCGCCCAGCGCGTCGTCGAGGTAACGCCCGTTCTCCCAGTAAGACGCACGCAGTCGTTCCCCGGTGTGCAGGTTCAGGAAGCCGAGCTCGCGCACCGCGCGCTTGCCCGCCAAGGGAGCGGCCGCAGCGGCGAGCGCCGGTGTCGCGAACATGCCGGCGGTACCGGCCACGGCAAGGCGCTTCAGGAATACGCGGCGACCGGCGAACGGGGGCGGCGCGGCAGAATCGTTCGAATACGGCATGACGACTCCTGGCGATCATTATCGGGATGGGTGCTAAAGTGCGCCGGTCGGGAACGGCAGATCCTGCTGACGCGTCGACAAAATAACGGTAAACCACTGATTGGTAAAGCTCGACGGCATCCATTCCAGTGCTCGTTCGACCCTAGAGAAAAACCTCCCTGTACTCCTCGGATCTAGGTATCGGATACACTCGCGCCCATCGACAACACGTTTCGTGCCGACGGATGGACCCGCTAATGCGCACCTTTGCCCTGTCGCTGGTTTTTCTGCTTTTCCTGTTCGGGCTGCGACCTGTTGCGGCGGTCGACGCGACGCTGCCGGCACGCGAGGCCTTCGGACTGACGCCTCGCATGGAGCATGCCAGTATCAGCCCCGACGGAAGGCGCCTTGCGTGGACCGACAACACGGCCGTCACGCCGCACGTCGTGATGTTCGACACCGAAACAGGCCGGACCCGGCCCCTCGCGGATCTCGGAGCAAAGTTCAAACCACGCGGTCTCGCCTGGGCGGATGACGAGACCGTGCTGATCGACGCGAGCGTGACGCATACGCTGGCCCGAACGAACTTCGAGGCCGATACCTTCGAGATGTTTCGCACGCTTTCCGTAAGCACGCGCGGTGGGCCGGCGCGCATGCTGCTCCTCGACGACCCAAAGCGCGAATGGGTGACGGGGGCCTGGCTGCTCGCACTGCACACAGCACAGCCGGACAAGCTGATCATGTCGACCTGGGACTACAACGCGACTTCCGCCGAAATGCAGACAGGATCGCGTCTGCACGGTGGCCGTCGCGATTCCGGCTGGGTGCACAACGTGTACGCAGTCGATGCACGCACAGGCAAGGGCAAGATCATCGAGGGCGGAAACGCGCATACGGAGCAATGGGTCGTCGACCCCGATGGCGTACCGCAGGCACGCGCCGACTGGGTGCCGGAAAAGAAGCAGTACCGACTGTTCGTGCGTGACGCAAAGGGCTGGCGACTCATTCTCGAGCGGCAGCATAACGACATTGCACTGCAGGGGCTTTCCGCCGACCGCAGCGCGATCATCGCACTCGGGGCGCTAGATGAGTCGCGCAGCAAGGTCTGGCTGCTGCCTCTCGACGGCTCTGCGCACCGCGTGCTGCGCGAGGATGCGACGTTCGACATCGAGGCTGTGTTGACCGATCCGTACACGATGCAACCCGCGGGTTTCCAGATCGGTGGAGCCGAGCAACGCCATGAGTGGTTCGATCCGCAGCTCCAGCAACACACGAAATCGCTCGAGCGCAGCTTTCCCGGCAAACGCGTGTGGATCAGCTCGCGCTCCAGTGACGGCAACCGCGTCGTGGCCGAGGTGAACAGTGCCTCGGCGCCTACGGTGTACTACCTGGTCGACTTCGCGGCAAAGAAGGCGGATATCATCGGCGAGCAATACCCGGGACTCGCGGAAGCGCCCCTCGGTGAGGTGCGTGTGTTCGAGTACGCCGCGCGCGACGGCGCGGCGATACCTGCCTACCTCACTCTTCCCCCGGGCAAGAAGAGCGAAAACCTGCCGCTAGTCGTGCTGCCGCACGGCGGGCCCGAGGCACGCGACCATCACGATTTCGACTGGTTGCCACAGTTTCTGGCCTCACGCGGATACGCAGTGTTCCAGCCTCAGTTCCGGGGCTCCACCGGCTTCGGCGAAGCGCACCGTCGAGCGGGCTATGGCCAGTGGGGCGGGATCATGCAGCACGATGTCACCGACGGGGTCAAGGCACTGATCGACGAACGCGTGGTCGATGCACGCCGCGTCTGCATCGTGGGAGTCAGCTACGGCGGCTACGCCGCGCTCGCGGGAGCCGCCTTCACTCCCGAGCTCTATGCCTGCGCGGTCAGCATGAACGGTGTATCGGATCTGCCGGCGGCACTCGGCGATGTGAAAATCCGCTACGGCGAAGAATCCGGCGCGCTGGCTTACTGGGACGAGCATATCGGCTCCAAATTCGATCAGAAGGTGATCGACGCTTCGCCTTCACGCGCCGCTCTGCGCGTCGCGGCACCCGTGCTGCTGATCCATGGACGCAGTGACTCGATCGTGCCCATCCACCAGTCGCGACTAATGGCTCAGGCCCTCCAGAATGCCGGCAAGGAGTTCACGTCGATCGAACTCGACGGTGAAGACCATTGGCTCTCCCGCAGCGAAACCCGGTTGCGTGCGCTTGCGGAGCTCGAGGAGTTTCTCGCCAAGCACCTCTGAGCGGGAGTGGCGCACCCGCGCGCCGCCCCCGGGCAACATGCCCGACGCGTTGACCGGAAGACCGTATACCACTGAAAACACGTCTGCATGCAATCCGATCACCTTCGCTCGCTGCTCCCGGCCCTGTTCTCCCTGCTTCTCGCACTGCCTGCGCTGGCCGGCGAGGCGCTGCCGGCGCTGCTGTCCGAACTCGAGGCGCGCGGCGAACTCGAAACCGGTCCGGTCACCGTGCACGACAACGCCCTGTTGCAGCGTTTCTACGCAGCACGCGCGGGCCGGCCGGCCTGGTCGGACGCGGCGGCGCGTGCCAGCCTCCACGCCGCTGTCCTGGCCGCTGCCGACGACGGGTTGCGCCCCGAGGACTACCATGCGCAGGCACTGGAGGCCCCCGCCGGGCTGAGTCCCGCTCAGGCGGAACTGGTCCACACCGACGCGCTGCTCCGGCTCGCCTCGGATCTGTTCCACGGGCGCCTCGACCCGATCGACCACGTGCCCGGGATCGATCTGCAGAACGCGGAACTCGACGCCGATCCGATCGCCTGGATGGAGCGGGCGATCGCCTCGCGCGACATCGGCGCCGCCGTCCAGACCCTGGCGCCCAGGACACCGATCTACACACGGCTGCAAACCGCGCTGGCAGCTCACCGCGAGATCGCGCGCCGTGGCGGTTGGGCATCGGTTCCCGACGGTCCCACGCTGCGGCCCGGCGAGCGCTCGGACCGCGTGCCGGCGCTGCGCGCACGCCTGCGCGCGGGCGGTGAACCCGCGGACGCGACACCGGCGGACGCGACGCTGTTCGACGACGCACTGGCGGCGGCAGTGCGCCGGTTCCAGGTGCGCCACCAGCTCGCCACGGACGCGATCGTGGGTCGCCAGACACTCGCCGCGCTGAACGTGCCGGTCGCGCAACGCATCGACCAGATCCGCGTGAACCTCGAGCGCGCGCGCTGGCTGCTGCACGATCTGCCGCCCACCTATGTATTGGTCGACATCGCCGGTTTCGAGGTTCGCTACGTGCGCGAGGGCATCGAGCGACTGCGCAGCCGCGCGACGGTTGGCCGCCCGTACCGCCGGACGCCGGTGTTCCGCTCGAGCATCACGTACCTGGAGTTCAATCCGACCTGGACGGTGCCACCGACGATCCTCGCGAACGACGTGCTCCCGGCAATCCGCCGCGATCCCGGCTACCTGGCACGGCGCAACATGCGCGTGCTGACGTTCCAGGGGCAACCGGTCGATCCGCGGACCATCGACTGGAACCGTTACCGCGGCAGGAACTTCCCGTGGATGATCCGCCAGGACCCTGGACCGAACAACGCGCTCGGCCAGGTGAAGTTCATGTTCCCGAACGCGCACATGGTGTATCTGCACGACACCCCCGAGCGCGCCCTGTTCGCGCGGCCGGAGCGCGCGTTCAGCTCGGGCTGCATTCGCGTCGAGCAGGCGCACCGGCTGGCCGAACTGCTCCTCGAGGCCGAGGGTCGCGACGGCGCGGCGGTGCAGGCGCTGTTCGACGAGGCGCGCACGCGCCGGGTCGATCTCGCCAATCCGGTACCGGTTCTGCTCTACTACTGGACGGTCACGTTCGACGACAGCGGCAGCGTGATCTTCAAGCGCGACATCTACGATCGCGATCCACCCTTGCTGGCGGCACTCGACCGCCTTCGGAGCGCGCAGTGACGGACAGCAACTCGATCTTCATCGGCGCCGGCGAGCAGCCCGTGTCGCTGCCGCTGCGCGTGGCGAACCGCCACGGGCTCGTCGCCGGAGCCACCGGTACCGGCAAGACGATCACGGTGCAGTGCCTGGCGGAGGGCTTCTCGGCGGCCGGGGTGCCGGTGTTCGTGGCCGACGTGAAGGGCGATCTCGCCGGACTCGCGCGCGCCGGGACCCCGAACGAACGCATCGGCGCGCGCTGGCAGAAAATGGGGGTCGAGCAGCCAGCGTTCGCGGCCTGTCCGGTCGCGATCTGGGACGTCTACGGCGAGGCCGGCACACCGCTTCGGCTCAGCGTCTCGGAGCTCGGTCCGCAGATGCTGGCGCGCATGCTCGAACTGAACGAGACGCAGGAAGCCACGCTTGCACTGATGTTCCGCTTCGCCGACGACGAGGGCCTGCTGCTGCTCGACATGGCGGACCTGAACACCACGCTGACGCATCTGCTGG
>CAUJIL010000288.1 GCA_963204845.1 Pseudomonadota bacterium
CAGCCCGGACCTACGAGATGCCCGTCGCATGTCGGGCGTGTGCAACGCGATGCCCGTCGCATGTCGGATGTGCGCAACGCGATGCACGTCGCATGTCGGATGTGTGCGATGTCCGCGTAGGTTCGGCCTGTGGCCGAACGAACTCAATGTCCGGGCGCAGCCCGGACCTACGAATCATGTCCGGGCACAGCCCGGATCTACGCGCGAACGAAACTGTCCGGGCACAGCCCGGACCTACGGGAGGGTGATCAGCTGCGCGTCGATGTCGGGGACCGGCAGCGCGGTGCGCGACCAGCGGAAGATCATCGGGCCCTCGAGGTGTCCGCGCGTGTCGATCCAGTTCGGCATGCCGGGATCGCGCGCCGCAATCACGATGCGCACGCTGCCTTCGGGCTCGTAACGCACCGTGCGGTTGTTGAAGTGACTGCGATGGTCCATGTACGAGATCGGTTCGAACCAGTAGTTCGTGGTGTCCAGCCCCCAGTACGGCACCTCGGCCGGCGCGAAGGTGACCAGCAGCGCCTGGTTCGGCGCAAGGCGGAAATACCCCGACGAGAAGCGGTGCCCGGTCGGCATCTCCGGTGATTCGTCCGGGTCCTGCTCCACCTCGAACACGAAGAAGCGGTTCGGCTCGGCGGCGCGCCGCTGGTCGACGATCGCGGCCCAGATGTTGACCGAGCGCGCCACGTAGGCACTGGTGCGTTGCATCGCGTGGCCGACCTCGGCGATCGTCAGCGGCGGGCGATCGCCGCTGGCGCCGATGCACTCGATGCTGAACGTGGCGCCCTGCGTCCTGCTCCAGTCGTGCGCGTACTGGCGGATGAACACCACGGTGGATTCGGGTGTGGTGCGGATCCAGTTGCCCGCCTGCTGCTGGGCCGTGATCTCGGGTGCCAGCAACAGGTCGAAGGTGCCGTCCGGGTGCACGACCAGATCCCGCTCGGTGATCGCACCGACCTGCGCGCTGGTCGCGTCCAGCCCGATCTTGCCGGCGTAGACGGTGAACTCCATGTACGGCGCTTCACCGCGCGTGCCGCGCAGGCGGTAGCTCTTCGAGCCGTCGATCACGGCCTGGTAGTAACGCGAGTCCGAGGTCTCGCCTTCGCCGAGCGTGGTCGAGGTCACCAGCTGGTAGACCTCGGGATGGTCGGTATTGCCGTACTCGAGGCTCGCCTCGAAACCCATGCGGATCATGCGCACCAGCTTGCGCAACCCTTCGGCCTGGGTGAGCTCGTCGTCGGGTGTGGCGGGGCGCGCCAGCACGCCGCCCGCGCGTTTCAGGTCTTCGCAGAAATTCTCCCACGCCTGCACGCTGGTTTGCTTGTTGTCGTTCATCGATGGGGTCTCCCGGTGAATGGCTGGCGCGACGATCAACCTTCGTTCGCGACCGCGAAATAGTCCTGGTAGAAACGGTAGCGTGCACGCTCGCGCGCCGCATCCAGGCCGAAGTCCTCGATGCGGTAGCGGTGCACGCCGTGGCGCTCCTTCGGATTGTTGTCGATGAAATCGCGCATGCGCGCCTCGGCGGCCGCCGACAGCGACAGTCCGAAATGTGCGTAGATGCGTTTCACCATCGCCAGCGGGTCGCGCGCGAGCTCGGCGAAGTGCATGTCGAAGATCGTCGCGGCCTCGGGACGGGTGCGGCGGAACTCCACGCCATTGCGCATCGCGCGCTGCCACGACACGCTCCACTGCTCGCCGACCTCGCGCTTGTCGACCTGGTCGCTGCCCATGCTGCAGGCCATCGATACCAGCGAGCAGTGCGAGGCGATCAGCTTCAGCGGGTCGCGGTGCGTCATGATCACCTGCGCGTCCGGATAGACCGTGTACAACGCATCCAGGGCGAACAGGTGGCCGGTGCTCTTGAGCACCCAGCGCTGCTTCGGGTTGTGCCACTGCATGTACTGCAACAGGCGTTTGTGCGTACGGTACACCGGGGTCTGGTCGACCGTTTCCACCCACTGTTCGTAGGACGGGATACGGAACTGGTTGGCGAAGATCACGCTCCTGAAGTCGAAGGCGTTGAGCATCAGGCATTCCTGCGCGAGTTGCGCGCCCATCTCGTGGATCGCCTGGAACTCCGGGATCAGCGCGCGCGAGGTGCGCTCGAAGTGCGCCTCGCACACAGCGATGCGCGGATCGGTGTCGTAGGTGGCCGCTTCCGCCGGCGGCGACATGTAGTGGGTTTCCCAGGTCATCGGCACGCGGCTGTCCGGGTCGCGTGCGAGCAGGTCGTGCAGGATCGTCGAGCCGGTGCGCGGCAGCCCGACCACGAACACCGGCTTGCTGATCTCGACCTCGAGAATCGACGGGTTGCGACGGATGTCCTCCGTGACCTGGAGACGGTTCTCCAGATGGCGCAGCAGTTCGCCGAAGGCAATCAGGCGCCCTACCTTGTTGAGCCGCGCCTCGTCGTTCAGCGAGGCGAGCAGCCGCGTGAAGCCTTCCTTCCAGTCAGCCTCGTCGCCGAAGTCCTCGAGGCCTGTGTTGTGCCGTGCCGTCGCGAGCAGCGCCTGCTCGCTCAG
>CAUJIL010000289.1 GCA_963204845.1 Pseudomonadota bacterium
CACTCCTACACCGTCCTGGGGGGGGCGGCCGGCAGGCTGCCGCTCGTGGTGGGGGGCGCTAGCGGGCGCCGCGGGGGGTGGCGCGGCGCCGACGACGACCGCGCCCTGTTCTGCAGCCAGCTGCCGCTCGCCGCGCGCGCACCGCTGTGGCGCGCGCTCGGGCTCGAGGCACACACGCTGCGCGCAGCCGTCGCGCGCGCCGATCGCCGCCGCGCGCGCCGCCTGGCCGCGAAGGCAGGGCGCGAATGTTCGGAATTCGTCGCCACTCGCAGCTGGCACCTGCGCTGCGTGCTGCGCCGTGATCACGACGGGCCCGCGCTGCGCGCGCTGCTGGCCGACCCGGATGCGGCGCTGCACGCCGGCGAGCCGTTGAAGAACGGGCACAGCGCCACGGTCGCGCGCGTCGACTGCGGCGGACGCACGCTGGTGCTGAAGCGCTACAACATCAAGGACTGGCGCCACGCGCTGCGGCGCGCGGTGCAACCCACGCGCGCCTGGCGCGCCTGGCGCAACGCGGCGCTGCTGCGCGCGCTGGGAATCGCGACCCCGCTGCCGGTGGCGGTGCTCGAACGTCGCTGGGGACCGCTGCGCGCCGAAGCGTACCTGCTCACCGAGGCCGTCGACGGCGTGCCACTGGCGATGGCCGCCGCCGGGGCGGACGTGCTGGAGCATGCCGCGCGCGAGCTGCGGCTGCTGTTCGACGCGCTGGCGCTGCTCAGCTGCAGCCACGGCGACTGCAAGGCCAGCAATTTCCTCCACGACGGCGAGCGCCTGTGGACGCTCGACCTCGACGGCATGCGCCGGCGCCGCACGGCCGCGCGCCTCGGGCGCGCACTGGCGCGTGACCGCGCACGGCTGCTGCGCAACTTCGACGCCGCCACCGCGCGGCGTCTGGCCTCGCTTCTGGATCCGGAGACAGCATGAACACGCACGCACCAGGCCACGTTCCCGAGGCAGACCAGACCGTCGTGCTCGGTCTGTCGGGCGCGCTCGGGCACGACCCGTCGGCCGCGCTCTACATCGGGCCGCGGCTGGTCGCGGCGGCCGAGGAAGAACGTTTCCTGCGCGACAAGCACGCGAAGAACCGCATGCCGCTCGAGTCGGCGCGCTTCTGCCTGCGCTTCGCCGGCGTGGAGCCGCGCGACGTGCGCGTGGTGGCGGTGCCGTTCGCGCCGATCCCGCTCACCCGCGCCGCGCGCTGGCATTACGCGGCCCGCCACTGGTATGCGCCGGACCGCGCGCTGGACGCGCTGTTCAACGGCAACCGCCGCTACCGCCGCTACCGCGAGCGCATCCTCGCGCTGCTGCGCGAACTCGGGATCGACCCCGCGCGCGTCGAGTTCCACCCGGTCGAGCACCACCTCGCGCACGCGAGCAGCGCCTACCACCTGAGCGGCTTCGACGGCCGCGTCGCGATCATGGGCGTGGACGGCAAGGGCGAGTACACCACCACCTTCTTCGGCTACGGCGAGAACGGCCGCATCCACCGCGTGCGCGAGTTCCACGACCCCGACTCGCTGGGCGGCTTCTACGGCGCGCTCACCGAATACCTCGGCTTCGAGATGCTCGACGGTGAATACAAGGTGATGGGCATGGCGCCGTACGGCGATCCGCGCCGCTACGATCTGTCGCGGCTGCTCGATTTCCGCGCCGGGCGGCTGCGCGTGAACACCCGCTACGTGAACACCGTGGGGCTGCGCCGCTATTGCGACCGCGGACGCGGCTGCTACTACGGCCCGCCACTGGTCGACTGGCTGGGGCCGCCGCGCCACGGCGACAGCGCCGACGAGCCCTACGTGCACTACGCCGCCGCGGTGCAGCAGCTGTTCGAGGACGCCGTGCTCGCGCTGATGGACCATTATCTGGGCGACATCATCCGCGAGAGCGGTCGCATCGTGTTCGCCGGCGGCGGCGCGCTGAACGTGAAGCTGAACCAGCGCATCATCGCGCGCCCGGAGGTACGCGAGCTGTTCGTGCAGCCCGCCTCGGGGGACGCCGGCACCGCGGTGGGTGCCGCCTCCTTCGCGCTCGCCGCGCGCGGCGTGCGGCCGGAACCGATGGAGCACGTCTACCTCGGCCCGGCCTACGACACCGACGCGTGCCGGCGTGCCTGCGCCCACTGGGGCGAGCGGCTGCACGTGGAGCAGGTGGCGGACATCGAGCTGCGCGTGGCGCGGCTGCTGGCGGACGGCCATCCGGTCGCGTGGTTCCAGGGCCGCATGGAATTCGGGCCGCGCGCGCTCGGGGCGCGCAGCATCCGCGGCTGCCCCAGCGTGCCCGGCATCGCGGAGCGCATCAACGCGCAGATCAAGTACCGCGAGCGCTGGCGGCCGTTCTGTCCGAGCATGCTCGACCGCGTGGCACCGCAGATGCTCGGCAGCGAGCACCCGGCGCCGTTCATGACGATCACCTTCCCGGTGCGCGAGGAATGGAAGTCGCGCGTGCCGGAGGTGGTGCACCAGGACGGGACCGCCCGCGCGCAGGTCGTCGAGCGCCGCCACCATCCGCGCTACTACGCGCTGCTGGAAGAACTCGAGCGCCTGACCGGCAACGGCGTGGTGCTGAACACCTCGATGAACCGCCGCGGCGAGGCGATGGTGTGCTCGCCCGAGGACGCGCTCGCGATGTTCTTCGGCAGCGAGCTGCAGTACCTCGCCCTCGAGGACCTGCTGGTCACCAAAACGTAGGTTCGGCCTGTGGCCGAACGATGTCCCGTAGGTTCGGCCTGTGGCCGAACAGATGTCCGGTCAGGGACTGGACGGGGTGACGCGGTAGATCTCGATGCGGCGGTGCGCGTCGCCGAAGCTGCCGAGCGGCGTCAGCCGCGGCGCGTAGCCGGCCAGCGCGGCGTCGAGTTCGTGATCGCGCGCATCGCGGCGCAGGATCCAGTAGTCGACGCCGGCGAGCGGTGCGCGCCCGCCGCGGATCAGTTCCTCGGCGAGCATCATGTCGTCCCACACGAATTCGCCGCCGCTGTAGTGATCGAGGATCCGGTCGTTGCCGAACACGCGCGCACCGGCGGGCAAGTGCTCACGCATCCACGCGATCGCCTGCGGGCGCGCGTCGCGCGGCGGGCCGAAGCTCACGAAGCCGTCGACCAGCAGCAGCACGATCGCGACCCCGGCCAGCAGCAGGAAGGCGCGCTCGCGCCCCGCCTGGCGCGCGGCCACGGCCAGCGAGCGCAGCGCCAGCGCGGACG
>CAUJIL010000290.1 GCA_963204845.1 Pseudomonadota bacterium
CGGTCCCGCCGGCTGCAGCCAGCGTGCATCCACGCCGCGGTTGAGCGGAATGGAACCCATGTTGGCGAAGAACCATTCGAGTGGCTTGCCGTTCCACCACGCCTGGTCGCGCGCACCGAAGTCCTCGGCCACCTCGTGCGCGGCGATGCACCCCGACGCCAGGTGCGTGGCGCCGAAGGGATGGATCGAGTTCGACAGGTACAGCCCGGGAACGAAGGTGCGCGCGGCACCGCCCACGCACACCCCCGGCAGCGGGCGGTTCTCGCCGGCCTGTTCGGGGATCGCGCTGCCGCCGATCATGTTGCCGCGCACGTTGCTGGGGTTGCCCTGCTCCTGCTGGCGCGGCGTGTTGACGTGCTGCTCGATGATCGAGGCACGGAATCCGGGCGCCATCTCGTCGAAGAGTCCGGTCATCTCGTCGCGCAGCGCCTCGGCCAGCCCCTCGCGCCACGCGTCCCAGCCGTTCAGCCGCCGGCCGCGCCAGGTGCGCGGTCGCGGCGGCACCGTCTGCCACGCGTAGATCGTGTGGCACCCCGGTGGCGCCTGCGAGGGATCGGCCAGCGTGGGGATGAACCAGCCGCCCATCGTCGCCGGCGGTACCTCGCCGCTCAGCACGCGCATCTGCGCGTCCTGGATGTCGCGCATGCCGTCGCAGCCGAAGTAGCCCACCCAGCAGCGCTGGATCGCGGGGTCGAACTCCGCCGAGCGGAACACCGGCGCGTCCTTCAGCGCGTAGTGGAAGCCGATCAGCTGCGGGTCGTCGTAGCTGAAGTAGCTCACGCGGCGCATCCACTCGGGCCCGATCACGGCTTCCCCGAGCAGGTCACGGAAGGTCGGCGTGAAGCCGACGTTGGAGACGATGACGCGCGCGCGCACCGTTTCGCCCGGATACAGCGCCGCGTCGGACAGCCGGATCCCGCAGGCGCGGCCGTCCTCGGTCAGGATCGACGCCACCGGACAGGTGGTGTGCAGCGCCCCGCCATGGGCCAGGAAACAGCGCACCAGCGCGTGGGTCAGCGCGTGCGATCCGCCGTGCGCCTGGTGCACCGCGACCGGCATCATCCCGCACAGCCCCAGCACCGTCGGCGCCACCCGGCGGTGCACCGGCCACTGGCCCGTGAACTCGCCGAGCGAGGCCGGCAGCACGCGCACCTTCTCGGATTCGAACACCAGATCGAGCACCTCGAAGCCGGTCATGCGCAGGATGTCGTCACCGTCGAGCGGCAGGCCGAGGAACCGCGCCAGCTCGCCGTTGAATGCCGCCACGCGTTCGGCGATCGCCATCGTGGGGCGCGCGTACTGCATCAGCCCGTTCAGCTCCATCGCCTCGGCCATGTGCGCGGCGCCGAACTCGAGGAAGCGCCCGATCCGCTCGGCGTCGTGCGCCGAATGGCGCGCAATGCCCAGCATGGTCTGCATCGGGTCCAGCGACTGCAGCGTGTTGCTGCCGTCGCGGTGCGGCACCGCGAACAGCGTGTCGGTGCCGCACAGCTCGAGCCCGTATCCCGCGAGGTCCAGATCCGCCATCGCCGGACTCATCGCCGGCACCAGCCAGGTCGCGTGCGTGTTGTGCAGGAAGCCGGGGGCACCGAGTTCCACGGTGTCGCAGTTCGCGCCGCACTGGCCGCGCCCCTCGAACACCGCGACCCGCAGGCCCGCCTTCTGCAGGTAGCAGGCGGTGGTAAGTCCGTTGATACCGCCGCCGATCACGATCACGTCGTAGTCGTTCATGCTGCCGTCTCCGTTCGCGGTGCCCAGCGCCGGCGCGGCGCCTCGTCGAACGGGCGCAGCGCGTCCTGCACCCGTTGCTCCACACTGGCGCGGATCAGTTCCCGGTTCGCCCGTCCGGCCGCGAGGTGCTCGTCGCGCGGCGCGCTCCAGTGGTGGTGCCGGCGCCACGCGAACAGCGCGTGCCACAGTGCCCGCAGCGACGCCCGGCGCAACAGCAGCCCGAGGATCGCGGCGTAATCGTCCTCGCAGAAGCGGATCGAGAAGTCCCAGGTCACCGGCTCGCGGATCACGCCGACGACGACCAGTTCGCGGTCGACCAGACGCACCTCGTACTCGCGGAAATCCATGACCATCTCGCGTCGCCCCAGGCCCTTCGATCGCAGTCGCATCGCGCCGGCTCCTCCGCGGCCACGATCGCTGCCGATCGCCACGCCGCCAGACTAACGGTTATTAGTACGCACAGAAACTATACCGAACTCGCGGGCAACGCAAGTGCCAGGCGCGCCGGACCGGATGCGGGGACGGCTGGGATATACTGCCGCCCTCACTCCTCATGCAGAGACGGACAGCACCCGCGATGAAACCCACTGCCGAACGCGCCATGGACGTCGCGGAAGAACTGTTCGCCGAGCGCGGCTACCACGGAACCACGCTGGGCGATGTGGCCGACGGCATCGGCATCCGCTCGCCGAGCCTGTACAACCACTTCCGCAACAAGGAAGCGCTGTACCACGCGGTGCTGAACCGGCTCATCGAGCAGTTCAACGCCCCGCTGCGCGAACTGCGCGAGGGACCGCTGACCCGCGAACGGATCCGCGACTGGCAGGCGCGCGTGGTACGCATGCACGTG